>JAGLTN010000498.1 GCA_023135255.1 Planctomycetota bacterium | reverse complement strand
CAGCCGGGGTGAGAAATACAATCCGAAAGCATTTTAGAAAATTCGACATCTCTCAAAATCGAAAGATGAGCCTTTAAAATCGCATGTTCCGTTTGGGAAACATTAGGATATATCATTCTATCTTTTATTTTTGATTTAACCGAATCTATAGCCTGGTCAATCCTGCCTTGCTCCTGGTCAACGCTTAAAGCTTTAATATTCAGCTCTTCTGGCAGTTTCAACACATCCGCCAGAAAAACATGCCCCGCTGCAATACCTTCAACCACAGCTTTGCCCTGAAAAAAACCCGGACATATAGCTTTTAATGACGGAGGTAATTGCAATTGCTCTTTGGCTGATATTTTTGGCAACGGTTCATCGCAATCTGGAAATTTTTCAATAAAAAACTTTTTCAATCTGCTAAAAGCTGTCTGCTGATCCGCCCCTGAGACTATCAGCCTGCATTGGTCGTTGAACTTGAAATCCGCAGCAACAATAGAAAGAATACTTTTAGCATTGCTGCTGTTTTCATTTCGCAAATTTATAAGCGTAACATCTGAGGAATATTCATTCGCAATTTCCTCGATATTATTTGCCGGTCTGGCATGGATGCCGTTGGGCAATGGACATTTAAAATTATACTCCAGTGTCATAAAGTACTTTCTTAGTTCGGCGTCTTTTCAAAAATACCCTTAGGGTTCTTAAGAGCTTGTTGTACGGGTACTTCTATTTTTGGTTTGCCGTCAAAACGCTCAAGCTGTTCTACCATTATATCAACCGCGAAGATAACTACATCTGCATTTGCAATATCATCCGCAGTAAGCTCGTTTTCAATCCCCATTGCACCCTGGGTTTCAACTTTGATCTCATGACCAAGCTCTTTGGCGGTTTTTTCAATATTTTCAGCGGCCATATACGTATGTGCGATACCTGTAGGACATGCTGTCACTGCGACAAATTTCATTTTACTTCTTCTCCTTTTTGCAAAGACATTTTTTTCAACATATTAGCTAAGACGGCTGTCACTATCGAACCGACAATTATTGCTACTATAAACATGATACGATTATCGATAACAGGAAGAACGATAGGCCCGCCATGAGGTGCATGGTCACCAACTTTAGCCAACATCGCGATAACCGCACCAACTACCGAACCGACCATTATACATGGTATTATTCTGATCGGATCCGAAGCTGCGAAAGGAATCGCCCCTTCGGTAATACCCATCATCCCCATACCCAGACTTGCAATGCCGGCTTCTCTTTCCTGCTGTGACCAGAGCTTTCTATTTATCAAAGTTGCAAGACCAAGGCCCAAAGGCGGAATGCAGATCGCTGCTGCCGTGCATCCCATTACCGTATAATTGCCCTGCTTTATCATTGCAGCACCAAAGAAAAATGCTGCTTTGTTCACAGGCCCGCCCATATCAAAAGCTATCATTGCGCCGAGTATCATCGCCAGTACTATCGCATTTCCCTTACCCATTGTCTCTAACCAGCCGCCCAGAAATTCCATCAGGTTTGCGATGGGTATGCCGATAACCAATAGCATTAATGAGCCGACTATTAAAGATGAAAAAACCGGAATGATAATAATAGGCATTACAGGTTTGATAACTTTCGGAACTTTTGCTTTCTTGATAAGATTAACAACGTGCCCCGCCAACAAGCCCGCAACCAAAGCGCCGAGGAACCCCGCATTGATCTCACCACAGATAAAACCACCTACAAAACCAGCAACTAACCCAGGTCTGTTTGCAATCGCGTAAGCAATATAACCAGCCAATACAGGCAGCAGCAATTTGAAAGAGATTGTCCCTATATCGAGAATCAGTTTCAATTTTGGCGAATCGCTAAAGTCAGGCCCTTCAGGGCCCATCGGTGCAAAAGCTATCGCCGCCGCGATCAGTATCCCGCCGCAAGCTATAAATGGTATCGCAAAAGACACACCCGTAAGAAGATACTGTTTGTGTTTTTGTAGCATTTGTCTCATGAAAACATTTCCTTATTAAATCTATGAAACTTTTAACAAAATATTATCAATTCGAGCCTGCAATGGCAATTAAGCCGATATCAGCTAAAAAAATAGAATATCATTATACCTTACTAAAAAGATTAGCATATAGTAAAATTCAATCATTTGGTTGATTGTTGTAACATTATTACATTCCCATTGTCATTATGGGCAAATCAGATCGCAAAGTTTTGTTCATGAAATTTATGAGGACGGACCGAGCAAGGTTTATGCTCAACGGAGGCATTTGGGCGTTTGAATGAATTTAATGTGCATCAAGCACCATCATGGCGTTGCGACTATTTTCCCGATATTGGGCTGAGGCAGAGACTTTGCAATATTAGAATTAATCACATCAAGCCAAAAAGGCTCTTTCCAATACAACAAAACGGCTTTGTTTTTATCGTTTTTTGAGAAATTTAATATTCCATAATTTGGATTATTGCCATAAAACAGCTTTGTTTCTTTAGAATCTATTTTCATTTTTGCCGGTTCGCCAAGTTTCTTCTTTACTTCATCAAAAGGCATATTAATTTTTAAGTTCTTCCATCTTAGGCAATTTTTCCATGGAAAGTTCGGATCATTTTCTTCTGTAGACAACTCAGTCTTATCAAAAATACGTTTTAAGTCAGACCAATCAGGATCTGTAAATTCAACCAGGTAATATTCCGGCTTGCGTGGAGATTCTTTTAATCTTTTTATCCTTCTGTTATGATTTTCAAACTCTAACTTTATAGACTTCTGAAATCTCCTATTAATGATATCTAAAACATCTTCGCTTTTATTTCTGACCTGCGTTTCAGATTTTCCAGCTTTAGAGGTCTGGACTGTTTTATAACGGTCACGGTATTTGCGGGTTCTTTTATAGGCACTTTCCCCTTCAGATGTCTTTCGTTTCCCCGCATAGTGCCTTTTTATTGGTACCTTTTTATAAGTAGCTTTTTTACTTTTTTCTTTTGCAACTTTTCTTTCACAGCTTTGTTTTTGTTTTTCTATTGCTAACTCACATTGTTTTTTAAGTTGTGATATCTTCTGGTCTCTTTTTTGTGCAGATTCATCAATAAGAGTTTCCAAAGATTTTGCTCTGAATATGAGCATACCTTGTTGGTTCAAATCATTAGAATCCTTTGGACTGCACTGATAATACCATTTAGACGAATCTGAATTATTCTGCATTAATTTAGGCCTACCAAGAATTCTTTTGATTTGGTTGGGGGGCATACCGGATTTTACTCTTCGCCATTTTTTTATAACCGCAGATATTTTCTTTTGTGGGCCCGCCGAGGCTTTTTCTGATATTATTTTAGCCTGCGCAAATGAATTAATAGTAAATAAAAACAAAATAAACGCCATTGCTTTCGCTTTTTTTAATTTCCTCATTTTTACCTCTTTTTTAAAAAAATTGACGGCAAAACTCCTTTTTCTTTCCTGTTGGCGACATTTCTTCTAAAGTTAACTCAAACCGCATTCTATGTTTTTGTTCATCTTTCGGCAAGAGAAAAAATAAAAAATTTAGCTCCGCAAAAAACGTTATTGCTGCAACGATTCGCTCATTACAACAGGAGTATTTAGACCTACCAAAAACCTTTTTTACCTGGTTAGTGATCGCAGATGTTACTGCCCGTCTGCAACGTACCCTGCAAATACGCCGAGGCAAGCTCTTCAGGCGAACCGCCAGAAGCACCGATCACTACTTCAATGCCATTATCGACAAAGAGCTGTTGTGCGCGCTGCCCCATGCCGCCTGCGAGAATAACGTTTATATTGTTTTCATGCAGCCAACGGGGCAATACGCCTGGCTCGTGCATCGGGGGAGTCATGTCCTCTCTGCTTGAGACTTCTTTCGACGCCTCATCAATATCCAAAAACGCAAACTGGTCACAATGACCAAAATGAAGGCTTAATTTTCCCTGTACTAACGGAATTGCTATACGCATTATATTCTCCTGTATAAAAAATTACTTCAACTTTCATTACTTTTTACTGTTTTCATTATTTTTTCAACTTAGAGCGCAAGTAACATTTCGCCATAAAGCTTTAATGTCTTCAGCTACCGCCCCGCTGGTATATTCAACGACAGATGTCCTGGCAATCTGAGCTTTTGTGAAGGCTTTGTCGTAACGAATTTTTCCAACGACTTTTATATTACGCTGGTTTGCATATTCCTGGATTTCGTTGGCCATATCAGGATTCAAATCATATTTATTAATGGCAACTAAGACTGACATATTAAAACCCGCAGCCAAATCGGCAACTCTTGAGAGGTCATGTTTGCCTGATAATGTCGGCTCTGTAATTACCAGCACCAAATCAGCACCTGTGATAGATGCGATAACAGGACAACCTATACCAGGTGAGCCATCTACGATAACCAAATCTTTATTCTGCTGCTCGGCAATCTTTTTGGCTTCTTTGCGAATCAACGAAACGAGCTTGCCGCTGTTTTCTTCGGCAATGCCAAGCCTGGCATGAACCATTGTTCCGAATCGAGTATCAGAAATAAACCATTGGCCATTGATACTATCCTTAAATTCAATTGCATCAACAGGACAGAACTCAACGCAGACTTTACAACCTTCACAAGAAACCCGATCAACAGTATAAGTCTTTCCCACCAGATCATTGGCGGGACCATCAAGGTTTATTGCATCAAATTTGCACAGGTCCTTACACTTGCCGCAACCAATACATTTTGAAGCAACGATCGAAGCCTGCTTGCCCCCTGAAAAATCAGAAGTCTGTTTGACTGTGGGCTCCAGCACAAGGTGCAGATCCGCAGCATCAACATCACAGTCAGCAAAAATCGCATTTTCAGCAAGCTTCGCAAATGAAGCAACTATACTCGTTTTACCGGTTCCGCCTTTGCCGCTTATAACAACTAATTCTTTCACTAAAACTTTCCTTTATTTTGACTCGGCAAGTTTGCTGGAGACCTTTTCATATAAACCGACAAAATCTTTCTTGTAATCTGGTAACACCTCAATGATCATCTTACCAATCGAATACGCCTCAGCGATTTGCCGATCGTCAGGTACTTCAAAAATAATATCTATATTTTCGTCTTTACAATACTGACTTGTCATTTGCTCATCGGGATCGCTGCGATTTATTACAACAGCAAATGGTATTTTCAACTCCCTGACCATCCCTACCGCCAATTTTAAATCGTTCAAACCAAAGGGCGTAGGTTCGGTTACAAGCAAAACAAAATCCGCGCCTTTAACAGCTTCTATAACGGGACATGATGTCCCCGGAGGAGCATCTATAATAATAACACCGTCTTTAAGAGCATTTTTTTTGACCTGCTTTATTAAAGGCGGAGTGTGAATGTCACCGATCCTTAACCTGCCCTGAACAAAGTTAACATCTTTTGCAATGCCGACATCGATGAAACCTATTTCTTTAGGCTCCTGGTGAATTGCACCCGCAGGACAAACAAGAACGCATCCGCCGCAGGCATGACATAGCTGGCTGAAGGTCATTGCTTTATCTTTGAGGCATATAATGGCACTATACTGGCAAAGCTGGCTACATTTACCACAGCCGATACATTTTTCGGCATCGACAACAGGAACATCAATCGTTGCTGTTTCCGTTTCTTTTATATCAGGCTTTAGAAATATATGGCCGTTAGGTTCCTCGACATCGCAATCAATGTATTGAACGACTTGCCCCATCTGCGCGATCGAACATGCCAGATTTGTCGCGATAGTTGTTTTACCCGTGCCGCCCTTACCGCTGGCGATCGCTATTTTCATATTAAAACTATTCCTTATCTGCAAGCTCAGCTATACGATCTTTTATCCCGTTTAGAGCATCTTCAAGATATTTGGCTTGGTTTTTAAGGCCATCTACTTCCTGCTGAGGAGTAGCTGTCTGATTAAAAGGTACCTGGCCATAAGCTGCAACACCAAAAGCAGGTGAACCATATCCACCCCTTGCCCAGCCAAAGCCTCTGCCAATAAAACCTCTGCCTCTGCCGACACCTCTGCCAAAACCAAAGAATCCGCGTCCGCCAACTGAATTGGCGTAACCTGGTACTGAATAACCTGCGCAGTAACCTGCGCCTCTGCCTGTCATTGGGCCCATTCCAGCGGGACCTGTTCCATTACCACCTGGCATAATCATTCTCCTTTCCGCAGTTTTACCTGCTAAGCTATAATCTAAATCCAATGTCCATCTACATTCGCCTGATCTACCAGCTTTAACTGACCAGCTTTAAAAGCGTCAGTAGCCTGGCGAACAGTTTGTTTTTCAGCAAGATATATTTTCACATCAGCAGCATTTAAAGTTCTGCAGGCATTTGGACCAACATTTCCGGTTATCACAGCCTCTGCACCGAGGTTTGCAATATTTTGCCCTGTCTGGATACCAGCACCTTGTGCGGCATTTAGATTCAGAGCATTATCATTAGCTTGAAATTCATTTGTTTCTGTGTCAAAAATAATAAGCCATTTGGCACGCCCGAACCTTAAATCAATTTCGCTCGACAATTCGCTGCCTT
>JAGLTN010000497.1 GCA_023135255.1 Planctomycetota bacterium | reverse complement strand
TATATTTCTCTCCAGTACCAAGTCGCAAAACTCCTCCAACCTTTTCCGATTAAGGGTGAAATTGTCTTCCCTGAAATAAATACCTTTCGCCCCAAAATTTTCGACAACATATTCTACATCATCAACAACACGTTCAGCACTGAAATACGTATATTTTTCCCCCCATATTGACCGGACTGAACAGAATGTGCAATTGAACGGACAACTTCTGCTGGTGTTCATATTGAACACTGGACTTTCCTCAAACCATTCCATATCCCATTTATATGGCATTTTAGCAAAAACATCCCAAGCCGGCCTTGGTAATTCATCCAGGTAAATTATCTGAGGATATCTTATAACCCGTTCGCTAACTCGTCCTTCAACAATATCAATAATTGCCTTTTCACCTTCCCCCTGCACAACAAAATCTACAAAATCAGGTATTGTCTCAGGAGCAACAGTAGTATGAGGCCCGCCAACTATAATTTTTCCATCCCAGCAACCATTTTTACGAATCGCATCAATTTTCTTAAGCATCCGTAATGTATCTCTAAAACAGATTGTATTTACATAAATGCCTATAAAATCAATTTGATTTTCAACAAGAAAACCGGTTTCAAGAAAATTACTGGGTTCAAGATAATTATCTATAAAGAAAACTTCATGACTAGCATCTCGTAATACAGAAATAAGATAACCAACACCTATAGGCATTCGTTTTTCTGCTGTCGAAAAAGGACTCTGCTGCGGCGCTGCTGATGTTGTCAGCAAAACACGCTTTTTCCCGTTAGCTTCTTTATTTTTCTTTAAAATCGATGGCTTTTCTACCGCAGATATCGATTCAGGAGTATATTTTTCATCATTATCATTATTCGTCACAATGGATTTAGCCTTATCAACCTCAACATCTGTACGGTTCTTTAAATAAAGTTCTGTCTCTTGCTGTACAGATGTAGGTATGAAACCTGCATATCTATCAACATCAATTGCCTTTTTCCCGTCAAAAAGCTCTGCCAGCTTTTCAACAGAGTACCCATGATTATCTCCACTGCGATTATTATAAATCTTTTGTGTTTTGTTAACAGGGCTACTAAATGCTACTGATTTGTCGAACATAAGCAAATATGGAAGCCAGGAATAATTCATCTTTAATTGGCTCATTTTACTTTCGAGAGTATTAGGATTCGAAAAACCAAACTGGTTAAACATATCTAGAATAAAATCAGTCCTATAGACCGAACTGGATACCTCGAGAGAACAACCAAAACTACACTTTGAATTATACCAATTAAATTTAAATATATTTTCACTGATATTTTCAAACTGAGGCTGAATTTCATCGCGATCCAACGGATAACAATAGGTGACATTTTTACCGAGCCTAAGTGAAAAGCCAATCGCATCCTCATGATCTTTTAATACCGCAATCGCTTTGTTTATTTCAAAAGGCTGAACAAAAATGCTGTCATCAACAAGGAATAACAAATATGTGCTATCATTAATTATTGAAAGAACCTGATTCCTAAAATTATTTTCCTCAACAAAATCGACATCAGGGAACATTCGTTTCAATTCATCGTATTGCTGGTAATGTAAACTATTTGAAGCTTTATACAAAACAGTCATGTCAACATTTACACTATCTTTACACTGCGACATGAACGATTCAATCGTTGCCATAAGCTGCATCGCACGATCTTTGCTGAAGACTAAAGCCTTTACCTTAGATGGTAATGTTTCTGTTTGGATAGACATATTTAATAAAGCTTTTTGCAATTGATCTTTCCAAACCATGTATGTTTTTTCTTCTGCTGGAGAAACTGTACTTGCTAACAGCAGCCTATCAGCTGAATCTAATTGCTGACTAACCGAAATGTTTCTATCTTTAACAGCTGTAACAACAACATTAGATAAATAAGGTTCACGTGACCACTGCGAATGCTGGATCCGTATAGAAGAAAATCCTAACTCATACAATGTTTCTTCAAATCTTTCTCCAAACCATTGATCAACATGATAGCCCCATGAGCTTGCCTGATCACCGGAAAGATGTCGAACAACTCCCATTTTCACTTTCATAGACACATCAGAAAGTAAAGTTTTGGCACTGCCTATTAAATCAGGCACTTCTATATGCAGCCGACCTCCTTTTTTCAACCACTTGTGCCATTTAATCAGCAGAGCAAGAGCTTCTACTCTGCTAAAATGCTCAAAAACATGATGAAGCCGAATTTCATCGACTGAATTTTCGGGCAGAGCAATTTTTTTTATATCATAATATAAGTCAGCTTTTACATTCATCACATTATGATTTTCAGGTGGATAATCTATGTTAACATAATCATCAAAATACTTTTGACCGCAACCAAGATGCAGCTTCAATGGTTTACCATTACACAATTGTTTTAATTTTTCAATCAACACAGTGCTATCTGTTTTTTTCTCTGAAATAACAGGTTTTTCAATAATAAAGTTATTCACAATAAGAACATCTATCTGTGTACCCAAAAAACATTTTACCGCATCCTGCGGAGTTTCAACAACGGGTTCACCTGCCACATTAAAAGATGTATTAAGCAACACCGGAACATTGGTAATCTTTCCAAACACCTCTATCAGATCATAGAGTTTTTCGTTTTGCTCTCTTCTTACCGTCTGAACTCTCGCGGTTCCGTCAACATGGTTTATCGCTGCGATGTCGTTTTTTCTGTCTTCTTTAACATTAACAATCTGCAGCATATACGGACATTCGCTGACAATATCGAAAAATTTATCAGCCTCTTCCCACAAAACAACCGGAGCAAAAGGCCTGTAATTTTCCCTGTGTTTAACTTTGTGATTAAGAATATCTTTCATGACAGCCTTGCGGGGGTCGCAAAGAATACTCCTGTTTCCAAGTGCTCTCGGCCCATACTCGCTGCCGCCCTGGAACCACCCTACAATTTTACCGTCCGCAATTAATTTTGCCACATCGCCGCTCAAGTCCGTACTCTGGCGATATTCATAGCCGGTAGTTTTCGCACCATCAATCACTTCCTGCTGTGAGTACGACCTCCCTGTGTATGCTTTATAAGGCTTACGCTGCTTTTGGCCGAGAACGTGGTAGTATCCAAAATACGCACAGCCAAGAGCCATTCCGGAATCATTGCAGGCAGGAATAATGAAAATATTTTCAAATGGCGACTCACGAAGAATACGTTCATTAGAAACCGAATTTAAACCTATACCGCCAGCAATACATATATTCCGGCAGGGCTTTTTTTTGTAAAGCATGTTGGCCAACCAGACGAGAGTTTCCTCTAAACTGTACTGTGCAATCCAGGCGGCTTTAGCATTGTCTTCGAAGGACCCGCTCGGCAATGCCTTTATATGACGAAGGTTTATATCAAAATCATCACCATTGCGTTTAACTATATTGAAAGGCTTGATGAGTTTCTCGCCATAAGGAGCAAGCCCCATAAGCTTACCACCATCCAAATGCCCCATACCAACATGATGACAAGTTTCTCGATACATCCTACCCAAACTAAGTTTATGATCTAAACTATCCCTCTTATCCGACCAGTTCTGCCATCTTTTATAAATAAGTTCTTTTTTGTCATTTCCGAAAAAATAACAGGTCTCTGCCTCTATATCTTCTTCTGTGGCTTTTGTCGGCCATATCCAGTTGTCAAAAAACTGCTTTGCATAACCTGTATATTTATTGCCGGCACCATCGCAAACCAGCACAGAAGCTTCATCAAAATCTGATGCGTAAAATGTTCCATAAGCATGAGCAAGATGATGCGATACAAAAACAACATTGCTGCAAAGACCAAACAACTCTGCCCTGATTTTATCTTTAACAGGATAAGCGTTATAGTGATGCGGATAGTTATAAACAATAACATCAAGATCTTTATATTTACATCGCCCCTGAACAAGACAATATTCCATTGCCTGAAATGGCAACACTACTCCAGTAGAATGTTTGTTCCTGTCAAGCCTCTCAAGGCTTATAGCGCAAACAATCTCACCATCTCTGACAAGAGCCGCTCCTCTGTCATGTCCAATATTTATTCCAAGACTAAGCATAATAAAAACATCCTAACCCGATTACTCAATCATAATCAGTGCACTATTTGATATTACTTTTGTAAGCGTTCAGCACTGTTTTACTTTTGCGTGCTTTAGTTAACTCAGCGAAAGTTTCATCTTTGCTGCTGGTGATAATTAAACTAAGTTTTTTGTACATATTCTGTAACTTGTTTTTTTTCTCCGTAAAAGATGCAGAACCTGCCACTTTCAGTTGGGCTATTTTCTGCATTAAATTTTCCGCATCAGACATTAATGCTTCAACCCCAGCCAAATCCCCCTGAATTGCCATTGCTGTTTGTTTTTCAAGTAAATGGCATAGATCTTCAATCAGCACATCTGCTGTATTAATCGCCTCTGTTTCATTGCGATCCATCAGGCATTAACCTCAAGCTGCATATCCTGACTAATTTTGTGTTCAATTTCTTCAAGCAGATTGACTGCATCCTGGTTAGAAGGATCCAAAGCAACCGCATTTAAGAGTAATTTTTTAGACTCTTCAAGCCGACCTTCTTTCATATATAAAGCCGACAAAGAAAACATTACGGAAACATCTGCTGAATGCATCTTAAGATACAACTCAAGATAGTGGATTATTTTTGAGAAAGTACCCATCTGACAGGATGCCTGGAAAAGCCCCAAAAGAGCGGTAAGATTATCAGGGTCAAGTTCCATACACTTAAGATAAAGATCGAAAGCCCCGCGGTAATCGCCACGTTGTTGATGAATCATAGCCATCCCGGCAAATGCCTTTGAACAACTATTGTTGAGCCTATATGCTACTCTAAAAGCAATGTCAGCATCATCAAGATTGTTTTCATGAAGCGCAACAACACCAAGACCTACATAAGGACCCGCTTCATCCGGACTCATAGAAGCCGCTTTATTGTAATATTGCCTTGCCGGCTCATAACGACCTACGGTAGCATGACAGTCTCCAAGCTCCATAAGAACTTCATAACGCTGTGTAGAATCGTTGCTCTCTTCATTTTTAACTACATCCATATCAGTTCTTTTCCTTCTAATATTTGCTCAGCTTTTTTAAGTAATCCTATTGCGCCACTGTAATCATTCATTTTTCTACAAATTTTAGCATGTCTCAAAAGTGTATTTACAGTCGGCCTTTTATTATTTAATTCTTCGCTAAACTTAATTGCAGCATTATAATAGCCCGCTTCAAAACACGCATTAACGATACATGTTTTGATCCATAGCTGGTTCTGTGAACTCTTTGCAAGATATTCATATATCTCAATTGCTTTTTTCCAATCACCATCTTCTTCTTTTTGAATTGCCAAATGAATATAACTGTCGAACTCAAAGGGCGATGCCACTTCATTAAGTTTTTTTACAGTTAATCCTGCAGCATTAAGAGAATCTCGAAGAGAATATTCCGGAAACTGATTACGCGCTTTGATGAAATCTTCTTTCCTTGCCGCTACAGCAAAACAATATTCTGATGAATCCTCCAATTCGAAGCATTCATTTTTACAACTATTATCAAGAGCATATGTAGCTTTCTCTACCCACAGGTCAGTAATACTGAATCCATCAGGCAATATTACAACGTACTCACCTTCACATTCATTTAATGCTTTATCAATCTTTTCGAGACGGGATACCTGCTCCGCGACATCGACATTAATCATATTTGCGAAATTACTGTTTATTTGTGCCCAACGATGAGCTGGCATTGGAATATAAAGTATATAAGGATAAAAAGTATGACCTACAACCTGACCAATGGTATTAATCGAATTTCCACAAACCTCATCTGTATCAAATATAATCGAAAGATCTTTGGTTTTATACCATGGCTTGGTTGGTCTGGTTTTCCTTATTGCAAGAACGTTTTTTTTATATTTACCTAAATCTTTTCGACCTTTAATGGATATCCGGTCGTCATCTTCAAGTGAGCTGTAAAATTCCGCTGTAATATCTTCTACATGATAAAAATCAGTGAAAAAAGCAAACCGTCTGGCAATATCCCAGTCGACCAATATACTGAGATCTTCATTATAAAGACCTGTCTTTTCGAGCAAATCCCTTCTGTGCATCAGACTTACATGAAGACAATGATTAAAATAGAACATAAAATATCTATCAAAATCTCTACTGACTTCAACAACTTTGCTTAACACCTGTCTGCTTCCATCTGGAAGAATCCTGCAATAAACTTTGTAAAGATCGCTATAGGCAACATGATAATCAGGATTTGACTCCAACACCCCAACCAGCGTACTAACATGATTACTGTAATAAATGTCATCATCATCAAGATAGCAAACATATTTACCGGTTGCCTTTGCAAGGGCTAGGTTAAGAGAATGAGGTTTTCCGCGATTTTCTTCTTTGTTTATGAAAATAATCCTCGGATCATCAAATGAATTGACTATGTCACTGACATCTTCACCACCGTCATTGACCACAAAAATCTCAATATTTTCATAATCCTGCTTGACTGCACTGCCTAAAGCACAAGGCAAATACAAGCGTCGATTAAACGTCGGAATAATAATACTAACAAGAGGACTTGTCATATTTTAATACCATCAAGAAAAAGCTAAAGTTTTTGTCCTTTATAATTTCACATACAAATATTTTCACGAGCCATTTCATTATTCATGAAACCTGTAAGAGAGTTTATACTCTTATCAAACCCCATCGTTTTGCTAAATTCTATTTCTTTTTCAAACTCTGTGAAAATATCATTGATCGCTGTCAACTGATTCTTCTGAGAATACCTTTGTTCAACAAAATTGCGATATTCACCAGAATCATATTCTTCGGAAAGTATCTGCTCACAAAATTGTTCAGCAATATTAAACAAATACTTAGTATCAAATATCTGCTCTGCACCCGGGAAATTATGAATGACTGGTTTAAGACCGGCTGCCATACCTTCCAGAATTCCCATTCCCTGACTTTCTCCAATGCTCCCGGAAACAATGTAGTGCTTATCAGCCAACCAGGATGTGACATCTTCCTGCCAGCCATCG
>JAGLTN010000496.1 GCA_023135255.1 Planctomycetota bacterium | reverse complement strand
GCGTGGTCTATGCCCATGCGCTCAATGGTGCTATCAGCCAGTATGGGCGAATGGTTACCTTAAATGTTGGGACCTGGCCGGATACGGGAATAAACCCAAAGATGACCGAGCAGACGACCAAAAACCTTATCGACTGGTGCTATGCGGCGGTAACGGCTGTCGGGTTGCGGGGCCGCAGAGTTATGGTTTTAGGGCACGACTCGATGGGAATGGAAACAGCTCTGGCTCATATACTTCCGACAAGGAACACATTCGGCCTGGAAATCACACGCCTGGATATGAAGCTTCTGGCTGACATGCTAAAGAAAAAGGCGTACAAGGAAAAGGAACTCAAGGACTTACGAGGCTGGATTAACAAACACGTCGGTAAACGTCTGGAACTTAAGGACCAAGCTGATAGCGAAAGGTTCAATCAGTCTCTGGCGATGTATCTTATTGTACGCAATCTGATGGCGGATTTGAATGCCGTCGGCGGCGGATTCATGAGCCAGCTCGAATGGGGCAGCGATTTCAGAGGTTTGCCTTTGCCGGTAGCTGATACTATGGAGTCTTTGTTCAACAGCACATTTGACCACAATGGCAGGAAGGCCCCAATCCCCTATGCTACCGAAGCAGATGTTCAGGGGCTTTTGACGATGCTTTTCATGACATATCTTAGCGGCAGTAACCCTCCGTTGTTTATGGATTTCAGAAAAGTATGGGAAAGCTGGGAGTTGAAGCAGCTTGCTGATAAAATAGGTTTGAAGAAATACAACAAAAAAGCAGACTGGATCACTAAGGGTCTGGTTGACGGAAACAATTCCGGAAGCGCATCATTTGACTGGGCTGCTTTGCCGGGGGCTTCTATAAAGAAAATTATGGACGGAGTTTCAATGCCGTTGGCGAGTAAAGAATACTTCCCCGGCGGCGGCAACTCGGTGACATTTATGACTCCT
This sequence comes from Planctomycetota bacterium, assembly GCA_023135255.1. Taxonomy (GTDB): domain Bacteria; phylum Planctomycetota; class Phycisphaerae; order Sedimentisphaerales; family Anaerobacaceae; genus JAGLTN01. The sequence goes on along the minus strand of JAGLTN010000496.1, from coordinate 5,903 downwards.
GCGGGCATTGATGGTATTGCCGGTCGTATGGCATACAGCAGTTTGACGGGATTATTCTCTATGATCTGGGATGAGGCAGTGACAACGGAACTGCCTGAAGCTCTTGGTAAGGAAGTTTGCAGCCTGTCTGATGCTGGGTGGCCTCACACTTTTGTTTCGCCGAAGTATGCATCAATGACAGAGTATAAACAATATCCGCCAGCAAACCATTTGCACATGACATGGGGTTTGCCGGTAGCAAGGCTGCAGCACTGGATGGATCTAATGGGTGTTTTGAGTGTTACACCCTGGGCGGCAAGACCGAAATTTATTGAGGGAGTTGACAGGGCGCAGCCTTTGGTTCACCTTATCAATGGCGGAGAAAATATGTACAAGCAGATTATTTCTCGTGGTTAATGAAAGGATTCCATTATGAAAAGGTTTTTATTCTTTACTACTGTTTTGATTATGATACAAAGCAGCTTCGTTGTCGGGGCAGAGAAGCTTACTTATATTGATCTTATAGGCAAACTTACGGATCTTGAGTATCTGGCTACATTGCCGCAGCCAGGACAAAAATCTCAGATGGCTTCGAGCTATGACCGCGCGAGTAAGTATGATGCTGTCAATGACAAGTATGTGAACTGGACAGCCAATGCTGACGGGTGGAATTTTGTTAGTAAAGACAATGGTGAATTGGTAATGGCTGACATTAAGGGGCCTGGGGTTATTTGGAGAATATGGTCTGCGCAGGCAAAAGAGGGACACGTCAAATTTTATTTTGATGGCAGTGATATTCCAGCTATTGATATGCCTTGGGAAGATTATTTTAACAGAACAGTTCCACCATTTGACAGGAGCGAACTTGTTTACACCAGCGCTAAAGGCTTAAATATTTACCTGCCGATACCGTTCCGGAAATCATGTAAGATAGTTGCCCAGGGCAACTGGGGATTGTATTATCACATTAACTACACTACATATCCGCAGGAAACGGAGCTGACGACATTTAAAATGTCACTTAGCGAAGAAGAATCTATAGCTTTAGATAACGCTAATGAAATTCTTGCAGCTGGCGGTCTCGATCCTTCGCCGAAGCGTAAATCTCAAAAGACGATCAAGAAAACAATTACAATTGCCCCGGGCCAAACGGAGAGTATATTGGACCTTAAAGGCAAGTACGCAATAACTGCTTTGAAAGTGAAAATTGAAAAGCCTAATAGAGAGATTCTTCGCCAGCTGGCGTTGAGCATGTACTGGGATGGCGAAAAAAGCCCTTCGGTATGGTCGCCGATAGGTGATTTTTTCGGCTCAGCTCCGGGAGTTAATCTCTACAAATCTTTGCCGCTGGGTATGACAGCTGACGGATTTTACAGCTACTGGTATATGCCTTTTAAAAAGTCAGCACTATTGCAGATAACCAACGACGGCAAAGAAAGCAGAAACGTTACTTTTGCTGTGACGTATGCAAAATTGGATAAGCCTATAAACGATCTTGGTAGATTTCATGCTAAATGGCACCGAGACGCTTTTTTGCCTAAAGAAAAAGAACGTTGGATCGACTGGACGATATTAAAGACCAAAGGCAGAGGAAGATTTTGCGGGACATTGCTCAATGTGTGGAATCCCAGAGGCTCATGGTGGGGCGAAGGGGATGAGAAATTCTTTGTTGACGATGAGAATTTTCCATCTACATTCGGCACAGGCACTGAAGATTATTTTGGTTATGCATGGGGCAACGGCACTTTGTTTGACCAGGCTTATAATAACCAGACTGTCTGCACTTCCAACCGTGGACATATTTCGGTGAGCAGATGGCACATCAGTGACAACGTGCCTTTCCAGGGGGCTTTTGAGGGTTATATTGAAAAGTATTACAAAGAAGAATTGTGGGACACTCGTTATGATGCAGTTGCATACTGGTATCTGGATGAATCTAAAAGTGATGACTATCATATTGTCTCTCTGGATGATCGACTTGGTTACTGGACCGAGCCTAAAGGGATTATTGAAGGCGAAACTCTTAAGGTTATTTCAAAAACTGTCGGCAGTGTGGGTGAGCAAAAATTAAGCGAAGCCTGGAGTGGCGGGGCACATTTGTTCTGGGCAGGCGTTAAGGTCGGAGCGAAGCTGGATGTTGCTTTTGACATTAAAAAGAAAGGCAAATATCGTTTGAAAACCCAATTGACCAAAGCCACTAATTATGCGATGGTTCAGTTGTATATTGATGGTAAGAAGATTGGCAAGCCTATTGATCTTTATCTTGGATATGTATACCTGACACCAGTTATGATCCTTGGTGAGTTTGATTTTACTGCTGGTGAGCATACCATGACGATTGAGATTGTGGGAGTTAATAAAAAAGCTGGCGAGCATAATGCCGCTGGAATTGATTATCTACAGATCGAAAAGTTGAAATAGTCGAATTTTTAATAGAGGAAATTATGGAAGAATCATTGTTGAACGCTGAAAATCTGCCAAGCCTGGATATTGAAACTGTGGGTCAGGCAAATATCAAATCCCCACTTGAAGATGTCCGCTTTGTTGATGACAGCGAAAAAGTGGTTCTCTATTCTCATTATGACCATTTAAAAAAGTTTATCGAAAAAGACCAGGAGCTGCCGGCCTTTGAAAGGGCGGGGCCTCGCAGGAATCTTTATTTTGAGCCTTCAAAATTAAATTGCGGCATAGTAACTTGCGGCGGTTTGTGTCCGGGGCTCAATGATGTAATCCGAACAGTTGTGCTTTCTCTTATATGGGAATATGGTGTAAGGAAAGTTTATGGCTTCAGGTATGGTTATAACGGCCTGACGAATAATCCATATTGTGAGCCTCTTATTTTAACTCCTGAGCTTGTAGAAGATATTCATCTCAGAGGAGGTGACATACTATCCTCTTCCAGAGGGCCTCAGAATGTTGAAGAGATGGTTGATAATCTTGTCAAAAGGGATATTGGTCTTTTGTTTGTTATCGGCGGTGATGGAACATTGCATGGTGCTGCGGAAATGGCACAGGCAATAAAAAGAAGAAATCTGAAAATATCCATCGTCGGTATTCCCAAAACTATAGATAATGATATTTACGGCGTAGAGAGGACTTTTGGTTTTTCGACAGCAGTTGAAGCAGCAAGAACCGCGATAAATGTTGCCCATGAAGAAGCCAAAGGTGCGTGGGATGGCGTAGGACTGGTAAAACTGATGGGTAGAGATTCAGGTTTTATCTCCGCATATGCTACTCTTGCAAACAGTGACGTTAATTTCTGTTTCATTCCTGAAGTTCCTCTGGTTCTTGATGGTGAACATGGTTTTTTAAAATCTTTGGAGAAAAGACTCGATCGCAAGCACCACGCTCTGATCGTTGTCGCGGAAGGTGTGGGGCAATCTCTTGCAAATCAGAAAGATATGTCTGGTAATGTGAAAAGGCAGGATATCGGCATTTTGCTGAAAACAAAAATAGTGGATTATTTCAAAAATATCGATAAGCCTTTGGTGCTGAAGTACATTGACCCCAGTTATACCATCCGCGGCTGTCCAGCTAATAGTTTTGATTCAGCTTTTTGTCTGATGCTTGGTCAAAACGCAGTTCATGCAGGGATGGCGGGCAAGACTAACATGATAGCAGGCTTTTGGAACCGTTACTTTACACATGTCCCCATATCCCTTGCGGTTATGGAAAGAAAAAAAGTCAATCTGCAAGGCGATCTGTGGCAGACTGTTATTCAGACTACAGGCCAGGCAAAGAAAAAACCAGTCAGGCCTTTCTAAGCTGACTTTATTAATCTGGTCAGGTTGTGTACTATCTATTAAGGCAATGGTGCAATTTTTATTTAGATGCGCTGTAAGCGAAGAGCATAATCGCTATTACAAGAATTCCCAACCCACAGCCCATTAATTTTCTGGTTATAGTCGAAGTATTTTTCCATTCACCCTGTATAATGCCCCATGTCCCCGCAACAGCGATCGACATCGCGATGAAAACTGACCAGCCTATAACCGAACCCCAGTTGCCCATTATGGAAGCACCCACGCCATAAAGAACAAAACTGCTGATCCATAACAATGATGTTATCGCCATCAAAAACAGATTTTTAAGAAATCCCGCGTTTTTATAGTCTTTGAACGAATCATTCTTTTTAAACAGATAGCTGCAATACACAAGATTAGCAATTGCGCCGGATGTAAACATGATAGTCCAGACGCTGTTAGCTGCCCATTTTGGGTTAGTCTGAAATTCCTCTGCCAGCTTTATCAAAGACTCGCTCAATGCAAAACCGACATTAGGGAAACACGAAAAAACTCCACCGATTATACAGATAATAATACCAAGCTTCATCGATGCTTTTGATAGTTCAGTTATCCTGCCGGTTTTTTCGCCTTGTTCTTTTTCTTTTCTTATTCCCGCTTTGCCGAAAACCGCGATCCCTGCTACCATCACGACCACACCGATAATAATAATTATTCCTTTAGTCGTAAAAATATCACCCGGATGCAAAATGACCATTGGAATGAAAGCACCCAGGCTTAAAACCAAAGCCATGATAATGGCGTATCCCAATGCAAGCCCAACAGCTGCGATTCCAAGTCCGAAACCGATCGCACCAATGCCCCAGCAAAATCCAAAAAAAGCTGGTATTATAAAATCCATCGTTGTTGCTTTGGCATAAATATCTGTCAGCTGCGGTATCGTGGAAAAACCAAGTATCCAGTTAAAAACGATCATTCCGAGAATGGAGAACACCATCCATGAGTTTTCCCATTTCCAGTTTTTAACATAAGTCATAGGAACCATAAAGCAACCCTGTACTATAGCGGCCAATACGACCACTGCCAGACCTAACACTAATTCCGCCATTTTATATTCCTTAAAAAAATTCAGAATTTTCTATTCAGCGTCGACCACGCATCTGAATCCGATAGTAGATGCTCTTTCTATTCCCGGATACAATCTTATTAACTTAAAGTGATGAGTGTTAGGTCTGGGGCCGCCGTCAAAGTAGTACCGTTGACCTTTGTCATTTCCGGTTCCATCGAAGAAACTTCCACCTCTTATCATAAAGAATCGTGTATGCCCATCATCTCTACAGCTTTCAGTTATCTCATAAACATTACCGCACATATTGTAGCAGCCATAAGGGCTTCTGCCCTGCGGGTAAGATTTTACCGGCTCAGCATGGTCATTCGTTGTATTACATTTGTTTTTGTCAAACTCATCGCCCCAAGGCCACTTCCGACCATCTGTTCCCTGTACTGCCAGGTGCCATTGCGGTTCGGTCGGTAATCTCTTACCAGCCCACTTAGCATACGCTCTGGCGTCATCAATATCAACATAAACTACCGGATAATCTGCCAACTCCGCAGGCATTTTTCCATTGCACCAGTGCTTGAGGAAATTATCCTTACACTCAGGCTCATACCCCGCAGCATCTAAGAACTCTTTAAATTGTGCGTTGGTAACTTCTGTTTCATCAATGAAAAATCCCTCTACATCTACCGTATAATCGTGTTTCCTTGGAGCCCCCCATTGCCATCTGCCCCGGATAAAATCATCGATTCTTTCTGCCGGCGTTCCCGGGTCAGGATAACAACCATGCTCATTGGAAATATGCTCAAGTTTTAATCTTACTTTATTAGCAGGCACGAAGACCATTCCATCTATTTTTGAATCTTTGCTTACTTTTTTAGTAGGCTTAACCGTCTCAGGTATCATCAAAGATTTAGCAAAGTTGCGTTTGTCTTTGCCGAGTTTTTGTTTGGCAAGTTTGCGTTGTTTTTTTACAAGTTTTTCAAGCTTATCATTTTTCTCAGCAGCAACTCCAATACAGCCCACGCCATCAACTGAACCTATAAGACATATTTTTGAATCGGATATTTTTTCAACTTTTAATTTCTCACCTGTCCACAGGTTATAGTAATAATTCTTAGTTT
>JAGLTN010000495.1 GCA_023135255.1 Planctomycetota bacterium | reverse complement strand
GCGTAATATCGCTATTATTATGGACGGCAACGGCAGATGGGCACAGGAAAAAGGCAAAGCAAGAGGAGCTGGCCATCGCAAGGGTGGTAAGATTGTTGAGAGGACCGCTTTGGATTGCGTTGACCTTGGCATCGAGTCATTGACGTTGTATTCTTTCAGCATTGAAAACTGGAAGAGGCCACAGAACGAGATCGATCAGCTCATGACGCTTTATCGAAAATATCTTATCGGCATCAGACCTATGATGATGAAGAACAATGTTAAGCTTGTTCATCTTGGTGTGCTTGATAATTTGCCTGATAAATTAATTGCCGAGCTTAATAAGAGTATTGAGATGACAGTTGACAACGATGGTATGATTCTTGGGTTTGCTCTGAATTACGGTGGCAGGAAAGAAATTCTCGACGCTACAAAAAAAATCGCGCAGGAATATAAAGATGGCGAAATAGCCCTTGAAGATATTGATGAGCAATTAATGAAAGACCATTTGTATACGCCGCAGATAGGTGACCCTGATCTTTTGATTCGTACAGCAGGTGAGATGCGGGTCAGTAATTTTCTGCTTTGGCAAATATCCTATAGCGAGTTTTTTGTTACGGATACCTTTTGGCCTGATTTTAATAAAGCCAATCTGGAAGAGGCGATCTTAACCTATGCTGTGAGAAACCGTCGTTTTGGTAACATAGATACCAAAAGGGAAGTTTGATATTGTAGTTTTAACAACGAGATAAAATGCTTAAATACAGATTGATTTTTGGAACATTAATGACGGTGCTTTTTGTGGCGGTTGTAATGTTTGACGGCTGGTTGGATGGTTCTATCAGCAGAGAGATTGCTGATAAGGGTGTCCAGGGGACGATACTTTGGGTACTCATATCTATATTAGCGGTTCCAGCCCAGCTTGAGCTGGCATCTCTTGCGTCGGCTCGGCAGCTGAAGATATTTACACCAATTACTATCATCTCATCGATGCTTTTAGCGAGCAACTGGTATCTGCCGGGGCTTTTCAATATTCCAAGAGCGGACTACATTATTTTTGTCGTTTGCGGCACTTTGGTTGCGTTATTTTTATATCAGGGGATAAAATATCAGACAGATAATGTTATTTCCAATTGCTCGGTGAGTTTGTTTTCTGTTATTTATCTTGGGGGGCTCAGCAGCTTTGTTTTGGGGATTCGGGTCATCTTTGGTCTTTGGCCTTTGCTGATGTTCGTTTTTGTTGTAAAGTCCTCTGATATAGGGGCTT
>JAGLTN010000494.1 GCA_023135255.1 Planctomycetota bacterium | reverse complement strand
AACACATCCAGGTAAACACCATCAAACACATCAACCGGGATATCCATACTGACTTTGCTAGCTTTGTATTTCATATCTGTAGGTCTTATCAATGCGATGCTGTCAAGCGATATAAATTCCGGGTTGATCAGAGAATTGGGATAATCTGGTTTTTCACCGCCGACTCTTGTCACCCAGACCCATGCACTTACATTAGAACATTCGCTACTCACAGATTCAACCGAAATTGTATTTTTGCCATTTTCAAGAGGCACTTCAACAAACGTCCAGGTTTCATTGTCACGCATCCAGCTGGCACGCCACCCTTCCTGAGAAATATCAACTCTCGGCTGGAGATGCTTACCGTTAATAACGAACTTACCAAAAGCATATACAGGACTTTTTCTTTCGCCCTCAAGCAAAAGTAAAAGCTTGCTTTGTGGGCTATCCACCATCACCTCAGCCTCCAGGACAACTTTGGTTCCTTCTTTCAGATCAGCGGCTCTGTTGATCCAGTTATCACCCATAGCTTCTTTCGAGCCTGTAAAGTCAACCTTCTGAATATAACTGCGTATAACATTAGCTTTTATCTGACCTCCTATGCAATCCGACACAGCCGGCAGATTTTTTATCTTTTGATTCTTCGCAACGGAAAGAACAATCGTTTCGTATGGGGCCAAATTAATCGCTACGCTGTCACCATAGTTCACACTTTCGGCATACAAGCGCGGCTCAGGATACAAACCAACCACGGACGCATTTTTAAACTTAGGTAACAATTCAGTATCGCCGTCAAGCTTCAATGTATAAGTAACAGAAGTTATCCATGGGTTGCGGATCAATACGAGCCCTTTATCTTTTTGCCAGTGTGCATAGCCATAAGGCTCCCTCGGCATCACAGCTTGGTCTGTAAACTGCGGAACGCTGCCGTTTTGCCATGACTGAGGCAGCAAAGGCTGAGTTTGCCCTGTAATAATTTCAGAGTTCTTTCTTGCCCAGTTCATAACATCCGACAACTGCTGCCAGCGAAACTTGTCCATATACTTAGGGTTAAAATAAAACTGTACAAACTTATTGCCTCTCATCAGACATGTAACCGCATCGCTCATAAATGGGTTTTCGGTTTGATGAACAATACCCATCAAATCATGCGCAGCTATCGGCACGGGCATTAAGGCCGCACCCTGCAAATTGAAAAAATCTCTGCCTGTCACTATGCTCTCACGATAAACCGGACAAGGCACCTGCCCCGAAGGGGTATCATCGCCATAACAACCAACCATAGATTCGACATAGAAAAGCCACCACGGACTCGGATGCCATCCAAAACAAGTCGACTGCAGCCAGACATCAGGATTAGCTTTGTGAAAACCCCTAAAGGCTTCGATCGCACCTTCAGCGGTCTTTTCCTTTGAAAGTTCGCCGCCAACATACCCGTCCGGCATGCAATCGTCCGGGGCGGTCGGCCAATAACCATCAAGCTTTAACTGGCCTATACCAAACTTTACAATGTGGTTGG
>JAGLTN010000493.1 GCA_023135255.1 Planctomycetota bacterium | reverse complement strand
GGTAATAAATTTTCGCGAATAAATCCACAACTTGTTATCTTTGAGTTGTTTACCCGCGGATAAACGGAAAATTTCAATTGGGATTGGTATTATAAGGGCAAGAGGTTTTGTTTTAAAGCTAAAAAGCTTATCTTGCAATGCTTGTTAGGTGTTGTATAATCAGGCTGTTTAGTTAGGTTTTGATTGGAATAGACAGGCAATATGGAAATGACCAGGCTTAGTGTTAATCTAAATAAAGTTGCGTTGCTGAGGAATGCGCGGGATTTGAATATGCCGAGCGTTATCGAGGCAGCGGAAGTTGTTATAGATGCCGGCGGGGAAGGGATCACGGTTCATCCCAGGCCCGATGAGAGGCATATCCGCTACGAGGACGCTTATGAGTTGGCGAAGATGCTTACGGTTGAATATAATATCGAGGGCAATCCTTTTACAGGCAGGTATATGGAGCTGATGGCAGATATTAAGCCCGCGCAGGCGACTTTGGTGCCTGATGATCCGAACGCGAATACTTCTGACCACGGCTGGGATGTAAAAGGAAATGCTGCCAGGCTGGGGCCGGTTATTAAGGAGTTGAAAGCCCTTGGTATCAGGGTGAGTTTGTTTATGGACTATGACAACCTTGAGGGGATAAACCAGGCAGCGAATATTGGAGCTGACAGGGTTGAGCTTTATACTGAGCCTTACGCGAAAGCATTTTCAGCTGGAAAAGAACTGGATAGCATGATAGAAAAATATGCTTTGGCTGGGCGAGTTGCCGGCGAAGCTGGGCTTGGTGTAAATGCCGGTCATGATCTTAACCTTAAGAATCTTGGGTATTTCTGTGAAAAGGTGCCGGGTGTCCTTGAGGTTTCTATAGGCCATGCTCTCATTTCTGAGGCTTTGTATATAGGGCTTGGGCAGACGGTGAAGGAATATATTAAAATTCTTTCTTAACTTTAATTGAGATTGGTGTATTGTATCAACGAGATTGAAGATTTAAAATTAAACGCTGACATTTTGTCAGGCTGAGATTACAGGAGAAAAATTATGTTTACAGGTGCGATGGTTGCGTTGACTACGCCTTTTAGTGATGGTGAGATCGATTTTGAAACATTTGAAGAGCTTATTGAGTTTCAGATCGAAAATGGTATTGACGGGATAGTGCCTGTAGGGACTACGGGTGAATGTCCGACTCTTAGCCATACCGAGCACAAAGAGGTTATTAAAAGGTCAGTAAAGGCAGCAGCTGGTCAGGTCTCTGTTATCGTGGGCGCTGGTTCTAACAGTACTGCTGAGGCAATCGAACTGACAGCCTTTGCCAAAAAAGCAGGCGCAGATGCAACATTGCAGGTGTGTCCATACTATAATAAACCAACGCAGGAAGGTTTCTTTCAGCATTTTAAAGCGATAGCCGAAGAGGTGGATCTGCCTATCGTTCTGTATAATATTCCGGGCAGGTGCGGCGGGGCCGGTATGGCTCCTGAAACGATAGCAAGGCTTTGGCAGCTCGAAAATATTGTCGCGATAAAAGAGGCAACCGGTTCTCTCGACCAGGCAAGCTCGATAGCGGACCTTTGTGACATTACGATAATCTCCGGAGATGATTCGCTTACTTTGCCTTTGGCATCGATTGGAGCAAAAGGTGTTATCAGTGTTGTTGCTAATATTGTTCCGGCTGATGTTAAAGCGATGACGGACCTTATTTTAGAGGGTGACTTTGTTTCGGCGAGGAAATGGCACAAGAAACTTTACAAGCTGAGCAAAAACCTTTTGTCACTGTCGACGAATCCGATACCTATCAAGGCGGCTATGGCGATGCTGGATATGTCTTCTGAAGAATTAAGGCTTCCGATGGTTCCTATGGAGCAGAGTAAAAAAGCGATACTCAAAAAAGCATTGAAAGACTACGGCTTATTGGATTGAGCTTTGTCCTGGTTTAAGGTCTGGTCGTAAACATCTATTATTTCAGTTACCATGGAGGAGACTGAATGGTATTTCCTCATCATGTCCAGGTTGTTTTGGGCGAGTTTGCGGGCGAAGTCTCTTTCGTTGAGCAGTTTTTGTATTGATGAATAAATGCTGAGTTCGTCTTGCGGGTCGAATACTACGGCTGTTTCGTTTTCAATGATCAGGTCATCGGCTCCGCCTTTGCATCCGGCAACGGCGAGTCCTGCGGCCATTGCTTCGAGCAGCATAGGGTTGAACGAATTATCCGGTATTGATTGAATGAAGATGTCAGAACCAGAGAGGATGTTTTGCCAGGGGAATGTCTGCGGGATTATTGTAACTGTCTGGACAAGGGCAAGTTCGTGAATGAGTTTCCGAAGA
>JAGLTN010000492.1 GCA_023135255.1 Planctomycetota bacterium | reverse complement strand
GTTCAGAAGGTTGAGGAGCTGACGTTCGATGATATGCGGGCGATGATAGATGATAAGCTCGTTGCGCAGGTGCGGGCTCGGGCATTGTCGCCGGATAGGCCTATGATTAGCGGGACGGCTCAGAATCCTGATGTTTATTTTCAGGGTCGTGAAACCGTAAACAAATATTACCAGGCGATACCTTCAATCGTTGAAGAGACAATGAAAAAATTCAAAGAGATCGTTGGCAGAGAATACAAACTCTTTGACTATGTTGGTGCACCTGATGCTGAAAAGGTTATCATCCTTATGGGTAGCGGTGCTGATACTGCTCATGATACCATTGACGCTCTGGTTGCCAAGGGTGAAAAGGTTGGTGTTTTGAAAGTCATTCTTTACAGGCCTTTCAGCATTGATCGTTTTATTGAGGCTTTGCCTGCAACAGTTAAGAAAATCGCTGTCCTTGACAGAACAAAAGAGCCCGGCAGCCCGGGTGAGCCATTATATATGGATGTAAGAACCGCTATTGGTGAGGCTATGGGTAAAGGCCAGACTTCATTCAAGGATTATCCTCTGATAGTTGGTGGTCGTTATGGTCTCGGCAGCAAAGAGTTTACACCTGCAATGGTCAAAGCTGTGTTTGACAATCTTGACGCCGCCCAACCAAAGAACAGCTTTACAGTTGGTATTAATGATGATGTTACTAATACCAGCATTGAAGTTGACGAATCATTCAATCTCGATTCAGATGTTTATTCTGCAATGTTCTATGGCCTGGGGTCAGATGGTACCGTTGGTGCTAATAAGAACTCGATCAAGATCATCGGAACGCTGACGGACAACTACGCTCAGGGTTATTTCGTTTATGACTCCAAAAAAGCTGGCGCTGTCACTGTGTCACACCTTCGGTTTGGTAAAGAGCTTATCAGAAGTCCTTACCTCGTCAAGCAGGCAGACTTCGTAGCTTGTCATAATCCAAGTTTCCTTGAAAAATATGACATGCTCTCAAATGCTAAAGATGGAGCAACTTTCCTGCTGACCAGCACTCATACGAAAGATGAAGTATGGGACACTTTGCCGGTTGAGGTTCAAAAGCAGATAATCGACAAGAAGCTGAAATTCTACTGTATTGACGCTATTGACGTTGCAGAAGAGCTGGGCCTGGGCGCAAGAATCAATGTTATCATGCAGACAGCGTTCTTCAAGATCAGCGGCGTGATAGAAATTGATGTTGCTGTCAAAGCAATTAAAGATGCAATTAAGAAGAGCTACGGCAAGAAGGGCGATAAGGTTGTTGCAATGAACAACGCTGCTGTAGATTCAGCTTTGGATAAGCTATTTGAAGTTTCAGTGCCAGCCAAAGCAACAAGCACAAAGACTATGCCTCCAGCAGTTCCTGCTGATGCTCCTGAATTTATTCAGAATGTCATAGGTGAAATCTTAGCTGGTCGCGGCGACAGCCTGCCAGTTAGTAAGATGCCCGTTGATGGTAAGTTCCCAACGGCAACAACTAAATATGAAAAGAGAAATATCGCACTTAATATTCCGCAGTGGGAGCCTGATCTTTGTATCCAGTGTGGTCAGTGTTCTCTGGTTTGTCCCCATGCTGCTATCAGAATAAGAGCTTACGATCCGGCATGTCTGGACGGTGCTCCGCAAGCTTTCAAGTCCGCTGATGCTAAGGGCAAGGACCTTGCAGGTATGAAGTTTACGGTTCAGGTCGCTCCGGAAGACTGCACCGGCTGCGGCGCGTGCGTCGAGGCGTGCCCGGCCAAGGACAAAGCCGACCCCGAGCGGAAGGCCATCAACATGCACCCGCAGATTCCGCTGCGTCAGGCGGAGCGGGAGAATTACAAGTTCTTCCTGGCGATTCCGGA
>JAGLTN010000491.1 GCA_023135255.1 Planctomycetota bacterium | reverse complement strand
GCTTTAGCCACTTCTGCATCGACCAATTTTTCCATAACTATTTTGTCAACCGCCTGCTGTCTCATTCTCTGCTTTAATGAATCGACAAACGCCGGTGGAATATTCGCTGTCTGAGATGCCATTCTCGCAAGCTGAGGTTTAATCATTTCATCAATCTGGCTTTCCATGATCTTTTCGCCGTTGACTGTTACTGCAACTTCGTCAACTTTTCGCTCTTGAAGCCCCGTTGCCTTAATTGCTTCCTTAACCTTAACTGCCTTAGCTTCCGCCTTTTCCCGACCAGGAACCTTGACCTGCTTAACTGCTTCCTTAACCTTAGCTGCCTTAGCTTCCGCCTTATCCTCCGCAAAAGATGTTAAAGTGAGAAAACTCACAATAATCAGTGAAATTAAAATAATTGAACGGCTTTTCATTATACTTGTCCTTTCCTAAAACCAAAAAAGTTCATACACAAAATTAAAATCATAAGCATATTATTATCATATCACCATCGCCATAAGTCAACCTTTAAAAGGCCATAATAACATTATTCTACGACTATAACCACCTTTTAGTTCACCTGTAATATTTTTAAATACCCTGCTGATTTTTAACCTAAATCCGCTTTTTTATTCTTTTTACACATCTCAGACTGGCAAAAAATACAATTTTAAACTATACCTATAAATAATTTATTACTTTGCTTTGGCCGACAAAAACCTTATTTTGAATAATTTAAAGCAGGAGATTATATGGAAATGGATAACAAGACTGGTTCAGCCCTCTATATAACCAAAGTATGCTTCGTCGCAGCATTAGGTGGACTGCTCTTCGGCTACGATACCGCCATAATTGCGGGAGCAATACCATTTTTAACCCCACATTTTCAACTAAATGACATTATGTTAGGCTGGACGGTAAGCAGCGTCCTGATAGGCTGCATTGTAGGTGCCGCTTCCGCAGGCTCAATAAGCGATAAATTCGGAAGAAAAAAAGTTCTTATAAGCTGCGCTGTGCTTTTTGCTGTCTCAGCAATATGGTCTGGATTGGCTAATACCCTGTCAGAGTTTATACTTGCACGCTGGATAGGAGGCCTCGGCGTAGGAGCAGCCTCAATGCTCTCACCAATGTACATATCAGAAATATCCCCTGCAAAAATCAGAGGCAGGCTCGTATCGCTAAACCAACTGACAATCGTTGTAGGTATACTTGCTGCTTATAGCGTCGGTTATGCACTCGTAGATATAGGAGACACAAACTGGAGATGGATGTTCGGCTCAGAAACCATACCTGCGATCATTTTTCTGCTGCTGCTTTTTACCGTCCCCGAAAGCCCCCGCTGGTTAGTTAAACAGAAAAAACAAAAACAGGCTTTAGACATTCTAACAAAAGTTGCAGGTACTACACATGCTGAAAATGAAATACTGGAAATCAAAAATGCTCTTACACACGAAGACAACTCCATCGCAATGCTGTTCAAACCTGGAATGAAAACTGCCCTTACCATAGGAATTGCTCTGGCAGTATTACAGCAGATCACTGGAATAAACATAATTCTTTACTACGCACCAAAAATATTTGAGAGCATGGGATTTGAAAGAAATACTTCTCTATTAAACACCGTAGCCATCGGCGCTGCCAATCTTACCGCTACTTTCATCGCAATAACATTCGTAGACAAACTCGGAAGAAAGTTACTACTGCTGATAGGCTCCGCTGGAATGGGGCTATGCTTGATGATGGTAGGCATCTCAATGCAATACGATATCTTTAGCGGCTACTGTGTAATAGGCTTCATCGTTGGATACATCGCATTTTTCGCAAGCTCACTGGGCCCAATAGTATGGGTCGTTATGAGCGAAATATTCCCCACAAAGATCAGAGGCCGAGCAATGAGTATCGCAACAGTAGCATTATGGATTGCATGTTTCGCCGTATCGCTGACTTTCCCGGTCATGCTTGAAAGACTCCCGGCAATCGCCACATTCGGCATATTCGCAGCTATGTGCGCTGTTATGTTTGTCTTCACTTTGTTTGTTCTGCCGGAAACTAAAGGAAAAACCTTAGAAGAGATTGAAAAATACTGGATCAAAGATTAAACTGTTGTAATGATGAATTTCCCGGAAAAAATTACCATTGCCTCGTGCAAAACGACAATCCTGCCAAGGTACGCTGAAACAGACCAAGGAGGCGTCATCCACAACAGTGTCTACCCCATCTGGTTCGAGATAGGAAGAACAGAACTGCTCCGGGCAAACAAAGTTGCATACAAGGACCTCGAAGCCGCGAGCATCTTCTTCGTCGTCGCGGAAATAAACATCAAATACCGAAGACCAGCCTTCTACGACGAAAAACTCG
>JAGLTN010000490.1 GCA_023135255.1 Planctomycetota bacterium | reverse complement strand
AAAAGCAGGAAGATGATGAAATGAAATTCGCAACTCGTCATGTAAAAGTTGACCCACCTGGGCGAAGAATGGTTATTTTAGAGTATCCTGAGATTTTGCTTAACGAGGACGGCAGCTGGCTTGACAAAGGCAATAATGACGACGGTGACGGGACGGAGTATCGAGGTCAATTGGCTGATGCTGACGGTGACGGGATAGCGGACGCCAAATGGATAAAGCTTACAGATATTTCCACTGGTAAGGGTAAGTTTATTTACGCAGCGATAAGGATAATCGACAACGGCGGGATGATTAATGTTAATACTGCTTATGAATTTAACCCGGAAGTTAAGTTTGCCGATAATGAGCCTGAAAAAGTTGACGGAACAAACCTGTCGAGCATCGATCTTGCGCAACTTGCACATTCTGGTGATAGTATGGGCACCGGTAATTCTGATGATTTGAATCAAGAACGCAGCGATGGGGCAGATGTTTTTGATGACGATTATACAAATGATATTTTGAGACGGATAGAAGCTCCTGACCTTACTACGTTTGCAGATTTTAAGCTGTTTGATATGTCAGAAGGACTTGACCTGCGAAGCCGATTTTGTGTTTCTTCAAAATATAAAGGACGGTTGAAAACCGTCTGGGAAAATACGCTTGATATAAGGGATGAAACATTTGACTCAAGTACAGATGCCAATTTATTTGACTGGCGAGATGAAGTCTGTCGGGAGAGACCGAGTGATGATTATGACCGCAGGCACATGCTGACGTGCTGGAACATGGACAGGATAATTAATCCTGATGGCGGGAAAATGTTCGGCGTTAATGGCCGATTAGATAACAGTGGTAATTATGATGAAAATTACTATAACGACCTTAATAATCGTCAGGCATTATTCAATTCAATAGCGTTAGAAAGCACTAATCCAACTGAGGATATGAATGAAAGGGCAGCTCAGATAATGGTCAACCTTGTCGATCATATCGATGATGACCTGGAAATGACGGTATTTAGTTTTGACCCCAATGCACCTGGAGATTATGTATTTGGCTTTGAGGGTCCTTGCGTTTATATCTCTGAGATCGCAGTGATGCGTGAGTTGATTCCTATTGATTCGAATAATCCGCAGTATTCTTACGCGGTTGAGTTATACAATCCTTACGCTTCCGCTGATGATGCGATACAGCCGGCAACAGTTGCCGGAGATGCCTGGTATCTGCAAATGGTTACAAGCGGCGGTGTAACGAATATCCCTATTAATTGGTCTGGCACTGGAAAATTTCATGTGATGTATAAAGTGAATTCTGATGCTCTTATTACAACTAAGATAGCAGGCGGTGTTTCACAAGACAGTTATCCGATAAGCTTTTCAGCGGATAATATAATTTCACTTATGCGTGAAGTCAATGACGGCGCGGGCGGTACAATTCCTAAGGTAGTTGATTCGATAACCGTTCCTAAAATTTTATTCGACGCAGCAAGCATCAGTGTCCAGGCTTACAGCATTGAAAGAGATACCAGCAGTCACAAGTGTATCAAAGACCTCTGGTCGCCAACTTCTAAGTTAACTGACACTCTTGGTATAATTAATAATATAGCACCAATAACAAATAGTAACGGTACAGAAATAGCCCCAATGCAGGCTCATCCTGCTAATAGAGAGCTTGACTGTATAGGCGATATCGGGAATATTTTTGCAGTAGAGGCTTATTCAATACCAGCTAAGCCTAATAGTAATTTTGATATTACAGAAGATACAGTCAGGGTAAACCTGGCGGATCCCGTTTATCAAAATCTTTTCCAGTATCTGACAGTTTTTGACCCGTATAATGATGCTGTTGATAATGATGGTGACGGAGTTTCAAATATAGACGATGATGATTTGGACGGACCCGAATGGAAAATCGCAGGGCGGATAAATATCAATACTGCGCCGTGGTTCGTGCTGGCACAGTTGCCCTGGGTGTCCAAGGAAAGAGGCGGGGCAATTAACTATGAGCTTTGTAAAGCTATAGTAGCTTACAGGGATAAGATAGAGATTGATGGCGTTGATTATTATGATTCTGGAGACCCAAACAGCAGATATGAAACTATAGGTTTAAAACTATATAATGCAACCCATAAAGATATCAGTGAAGATGTTGGTTTCAGGAGTATCGGCGAGCTGAACTTTGTTGTTGATAGCCCTTCCGGCAATGATTATTACAGCATGTGGCAGTACGGCCTGGACGGGGCAGACCTTGAGGATTATCCGGATGTTATGAAGATCGATACTGATGGCGATGGGTTTGTTGATGCTATCGATGGTGTTGAAGATGATTTTGAGGAGCGGGACGTTATTTTTGCGAGGATAAGTAATCTTGTTACGGTTCGCAGTGATGTGTTTACCGCTTATATAGTTGTCCGGGTCGGCGTGGATGGGCCACAACAAAGAGCAATCGCAGTGCTGGACAGGAGTGATGTTTACCCTAAAGCAGGCGGCGGGTCAACAGGTGAGGTGAAGATCAGGGCGTTTCAGATGATGACTGATATCAGATAAGCAGTTTGATAATTGTATTTTAAGCTGTGGATGCCTGCCTTGGCAGGCGTGACAATTTAGGAGTTTATAAGGTCTACCAGTTTCTGGTGGACCTTTTTGTTTGCTGCGAGAATCTCTATTTTTTCGGAGTTGTATGCGTCTATATCCATTGGGAAAATCTTTTGGCCTTTGAAGTCTGTTATTATTGCGCCGGCTGATTGTGCGATCAGTGCACCGGCAGCGATGTCCCACAATTTAGGCTCTGCTGCTATAGATGCAGCAAGTGCGCCGCTGCCGACCAGCGCCAGGTGCAGGGCGGTAGTGCCTAAGTTTCTGAACCTTGTTTGTAAAATGAGTTTTTGAACCCATTGCGGAAGTTCGTTTTCGAAATGGCTGTCCATGCCGATACTCGCGAATTTGTCTATTGATTCATCGGAAGTTTGTATTTTTCTGTTATTCAGCTGAGCGGAGTTGCCTTTTACCGCGGTAAACA
>JAGLTN010000049.1 GCA_023135255.1 Planctomycetota bacterium | reverse complement strand
AGTTGAAGCTGATAATATGACAGCATTTTTGACGATGCCCCAGGGGACGCCTGTAGAAAAGACTATAGAAATTATTGAGCGAGTAGAAAAGGCGGCTTTGGAAGTTGTTGCTGAATATGACAGTGACAATGCAGGTGGTGAGTCTGTTATGAAACATATTGCAACGACAGTCGGTGCTCAACCATCAGGCAGCGGCGGCGGCCGTGGTGGTCCGGGAAGATTGAAAAGTTCTGCATCGGCAAGTGCACATCTTGCGGAGGTTAATGTCGAATTGCTTGGTGGCGAGGAACGGAATATTTCGAGTGTAGCTTTGAAAAATAAATGGAGGCAGCGTGTCGGCGAAGTTGCGGGTGTTTCATCGCTTACTTTTTTCTCGGAGATTTTCAGTGCTGGTGATGCGATTAATATTGAATTGACACATCAGAAATTTGATACGCTTCTTGAAGCATCTGAAAAGCTTAAAGAAATACTAAGAAAATATAATGGGGTAAGCGAAATTGCAGATAGTTTTGAAGAGGGTAAAGCTGAAATAAAACTTTCGCTTAAAGATGCGGGTAGAAATCTTGGGCTTACGTTGGCTGACCTCGCCAGGCAGGTTCGGCAGGGATTTTACGGCGATGAGGCTCAGCGCGTTCAAAGGGGCAGAGATGATATTCGTGTTATGGTGCGGTATCCCAAGGAAGAAAGGAAGAGCCTTGCAGATGTTGAAAATATGAGGATCAGACTGGCAGATGGTACAGAGATACCTTTTAATACAGTCGCAGAGGTAGATTATGGCAGGGGGTATGCAGCGATAAACCGTGTAGATCGCAGGCGGGTTGTAAATGTCACTGCTGATGTCGATGAGGCAGTTGCCAATGCGTCGGAGATCAACCAGGATTTGCAGTTTCAGGTTATACCTTTGTTGGTAGCGGAATTTCCCGGTTTGCAGTGGCGGTATTCGGGCAGGGAAAGAGAACGAGTGGATTCACTTGGTTCATTGAAGACCAACTTTGTTATAGCTTTGATGGCTATCTACGCACTGCTTGCGGTTCAGTTCAGGAGCTATAGTCAGCCTTTGATCGTTATGTCGGCGATACCATTTGGGATTGTCGGGGCGACTTTGGGACATTTGCTTATGGGGTATAATCTCAGCATACTTTCTATGTTTGGTATAGTTGCTCTTTCAGGTGTTGTAGTTAACGATTCGCTGATCATCATTGATCTTATTAACCGTGAACGCGAAAGTGGGATCGCCTTGCATCAGGTTATCCGTGATAGTGCGACGAGGCGATTCAGACCTATTATGCTGACGACGTTGACGACATTTTTCGGCCTGGCACCTATGCTGCTTGAGCGGAGTTTGCAGGCAAGATTTTTGATTCCAATGGCTATCAGCCTGGCTTTCGGTGTATTGTTCGCCACGGCTATTACTCTGTTTATTGTTCCTTCTTTTTATATGATACTTGAAGATATCAAAAGCAGAAACAGCAGGGAAGTTGAAGCTTAAAACTGTGTCTCGGAAAAACAAAAACGGTTTTCTTATTTTTTTGCTGAGTAAAGCTTAGGTGCTTTCTTTAAGTTCTCCGCAATTGGGAATGTATATGATTTTTGTTCTTCATAAAGTGCCAGACCAAAATCCAGCATAGTATCGTTGCCTTTGGGGTTGATTGAAATTGGGTCAATGAAGAAGTTGGCTATCATGCCTTTAAGTGATCCCCAGAAGCCGTTTGAAGCTTCGTTATTTGCTATCGATGCAACCTTGAGAGCCATCATAGGGGTTTCTTCTGTTCTCACAAATGTAAGCGTATTAATCCTTGCTACTATTTTACCGAAGTTGTTTTCGTATTTGTATTCGCTGTTGACAGGATTGATACTATATAAGCCAATAGTTACAGGGCTTTTGTCTTTTCGTGAGCTGAAATCAACGACGACTTTTGTTATGACAGGCTTTGAATCGATGATTTGACCTTCCGCGGAGATTATTCCATAACCCTGGCCATCGAATTTGATATAATTGAGTACGTGTTTTAAGGGCTTTTTGCCGTTTAATTTGCCTATGTTTCTTTTTATCATCTGTCGGCTGTCGAAGGTGTTTTGATATGTTCCCTTGCCCCACATCTGGAATTCACATTCAATATTAAAATTATTGCCGCGGATTTTGACTTTGCGCGAAATGACTTTTGATAATTGACCATTATCTTTGCTTGTCTGACTATCGACCAGGGTAGGTGAGATCAGTGGGACAAAGTACATAAAGTTTGGGGTAGAGTTTATTTTTTCTTCACCTTTACCATAGCTTAATTCCACAGTTGGGCCGTTAGCATCTTCAGCTGATACAGTTGTATCTGACGCCTTATTTTGACAATCATCTGCCAAAAGGCTGTTAAAACTACAACTTACCAACGCTATTAAAACTAAAGCTGCTGCTGTTATTCTGGTCATATTTTGTCCTTGCAATAAAAACCCAATACCTATCTTTTTCAAACTGCTTTCTACCACAATAATTGCGAATTTTCACGTTTTTTTTTGATAATAAAAAGATTTAGTTAAATAATTTGTTATTATTAGCTGAAAAGATTGACAATTGGTTAGCAGGATAAGTGGTAAAATGCGGTTTTTGTAATACTGTGGGAAATAAAGAGTTAAACAGCAAAAAGGATCTGCTGACAGGAATATTACAGGATAAAACAACAGGTGGCGATGACATGATAATGAAAGGCGGCAGTTACTGGAACTATCATACGAGCTGCAGAACTTTTTCGCGGTTTCCGTTGGAGGCTGCTGGCGCAGGCGGGGACAGAGGTTTCAGGCTTGTGGTTAATTGTGATTGAGATGAGATGTTTGGGCTTTTTGGGGGATGGAAGTACGTATTTTTGGTAAATTATGGTTTGATTTGCTTGCATTTTTGAAAATTGTTTGTAGATTATGTGGTTTAGCTGCGCGCTCGTAGCTCAGCGGATAGAGCACCGGTTTCCTAAACCGGGGGTCGCAGGTTCGAATCCTG
>JAGLTN010000489.1 GCA_023135255.1 Planctomycetota bacterium | reverse complement strand
TCGCGGACATTTCTTACCCTTCAAGGGTATTAATTTTTACATCTTATCGCAACTGTCGTATTAAAATCAGTGTAGGCTTGTTTTTTGTCGTTGCGATATCTGAGCTGGATTTTTACCGCTTTGGGAACTGAAGATTTGGAACTATAAGTTTTTTGCCATGAATCCTTATTCATGTCAAACGAATCCGTGACCTGAATATCAAATTCAGCAAGTTTTTCATCTATCACCAGCGAAGATTCCTGTGCTATTGCCTTTTCGCCGCTGTGTAATTGTTCTTTTCGGCCAAGCTGGGCTGTCTCATTCGTTTTTTGAAATGAATATGTAACTTTCGCCATTTTGCCGCACGCTGCTATCTGATTCCACGCAGGTGTCATGGTAAAAAACGTAAGCTCACAGCTGTTGTTTGTAACTGAAAGTATAAAACAAGCCTGGTTAGAGTTGGCATCCGCAGAGGCAGGGATGTAAAGCCCCGAAAGCTCATCTCTTAAAGTCCCGATCAATCCCCTGCCTTGCTGATAAATATCTCTTTGCTGTTCTATATAGCCCGAAACATTTGATACCTGCCGATACGATGCATTTATCCCTGCTGCCAGTATGGTAGTTATCATCATCGCCAGCAGTATTTCAATGAGAGTGAAACCATTTCGCTCAAAAAGTTTTTTCGCTGGATATCTGTTCATATATACTGATCCCAATTGAATTCACCTGTTTATCCGCGGGTAAATAACAAGTTATGGATTTATTCGCGGACATTTCTTACCCTTCAAGGGTATATGTTTTCATTTGCTCACAGTTTCAGGTTCGATATACAAAAATGAGACAAGCTCATACTGCTGCCGAGTCGATTGATGCCTCAATGCCACTGTTATTTCAATTTTTGCAAGATTCTCGATATCCGTTTGTAAGATTTTTATTTGCCAGCTATATTTATCCGTTTGTCCCTGTGTTCTCTGATACGCGATCTGTTCATCCAGCATTTGTTCGTTAAGCAGAGTTTCAGCAATTAAAACCGACTGGGTTAATTTACGATTCCTGTCAGCAGCCATCGAACAGCTGCGTGCTGTGCTGAAAATTGCTAAAAGCGAAGTGCTCATTATAGCGATTGCTGCGATAACCTCAGCCATCGTAAAGCCCCGATGTCGGCAGTTATTCTCTGAACATAAACATTTTTTAGATACTCGTTTCTTCAACCGCAACCTTTCTGCCGGTAATTGTTATTTTTACAATTATATCTTTTGACCGAAGCTCCAAACTCGCATCGGGAAACACTTTAGCCGGGTCGATTACCAGGCACCATTCATCTGCCAGGTAGGTCAAGCCTTCTATATTCGCAACAGATATATCTTTATTGAATCGCCGGCCAATTCCGAAATAACCTTCAAGCGGCTCGTATTGCTTATCATTATTTTCCTTCAAAAGCCGATAAGTTCTGTTTTTAGGATTAATAGATATTTTAATTTTCCTGTTTCGACTTTGCGCAAGATCGATACCATACTTAAAAGTCTCCGCAATATTAAGAGCATCCTGTCTCATATTCAGAACATGATTAGACTTTGTTGCATAAGGCAGCGCAACGCCGACGATAGCGGAAATAACCGCCAAAACGACTATCAGCTCAAAAAGCGTAAACCCCGCTGATAAAGCGAAACCGAGCTTATTATCTTTCTTGTTGTTTATTAAAGTCGTCATGGTTTGTTATATCATCTTCATTGCCGAAGCTCCCATCAGGCCCAGCCGAAATTATATCATATAGAAACTCCGAACTGGTCAGCTCGCTTGGATAATTATATTTGTAATCTCTGCCCCACGGGTCCAGTGGTGTTGTAACAGTTTTAAGGTAAGGCCCATGCCAGTTAACGATCTGCGGATTTTGTATCAACGCATTGAGCCCTTCATCTGACCTTGGATATCTGCCGGTGTCTTGTTCGAACAGATCCATAGAGATGCCGAAGGTTCCTATTATTGTTTGCCTGGCTGCTACGATCCTGGCGTCCTGACTTCTGCCGAAAAATCTCGGCACTACCACCGCCGCCAGAACACTGATTATCGTAATAACCAGCAGCAGCTCAATAAGCGTAAATGCCTTTTTATTACTAACGAAATAATTGTTCATTTTTACTGTTCCTTTCAACCAACCATTGTACTTGTTTCAAAAATAGGCATTAAAATTGCCATTACTACAAAAGCGATTATCAGCCCCAGCACAACTATCATCGCTGGCCCCAAAAGTGCGGTAAGCGAATTGACAGCTGCCTCGCTTTCTTCGTCGTGCATCTGTGCTATCTCATCGAGCATCTCAGGCAGTGTTGATGTCTCCTCGCCCACAGAGATCATATTAGCGGCGACCTCGCTGAAAAATTTCTGCTCCCTGATTGCCTTTGCCAGCGTTGATCCTTTGGTTATGGACTGCTCGATATTGGCGATCTGCCCTGCAAACGCGATATTGCCCCCCGCCCCGGCAGTTGTCCTGATAGCCGAGGTAATCCTGACTCCGCCCGCCAAAAGAGAGCCAAGCGTCCTCGTGAACCTTGCCAATTGTATCTTCCTGTTGAAAGGCCCAATGATCGGCAGTTTTAACAGCCAGCCATCCAAAAATGCCCGCACACGTTTATTTTTTAATGACACTAAAATAAAACATACCCCGGCTGTTATAACAATTATAAACACAGGCCAGAATTCTCTAAAACCGTTCGTTATCGTTACAAGTATTTTAGTTGGCAAAGGCAGCTTCTGATTCGCATTCACAAACAAAGCGATGAATTTAGGAATCACAAAAGTCATCAAAACCCCTATCACCATTACACTCGCGGCTAATAAAAAAATCGGATACGCAAGCGCAGATTTAATCCTGGAATTGACAGAGGATTGATTTTTTAGCTGCTTACTGAGAATCGCTAAGGTCTGCGGCAGCGAACCTGATTTTTCCGCTGCCTCTATTACAGATGTATACACTTTTGAAAATATCACGGGGTGCTTACTCATCGCCTGCGATAAACTGTCCGAATGCTCAATGTCACTGTGTATCTGGCTGATTACCATTGTTAGCTGCTTACTGCGGGTCTGTTTTGATAGGCTCTCAAGGGCAGATGTCATTTGCAGACCAGCCTTGAGCATCGTTGCCAGCTGATGTGTAAATATAGCTTTTTCCTTTACGC
>JAGLTN010000488.1 GCA_023135255.1 Planctomycetota bacterium | reverse complement strand
TTACTACCCTTAAGGGTATACAATCCTCTGTTCTTCAATACCGTCACCCATAAAAAACGACAGTCACTTCTGTTCATCAGCTTCAAGGCGAACTCTCATCCCGTCAACCACAACATCCAGTGCACTAATTACAATAACGCTGCCATCTTCAAGGGTCCCTGTCACATAAGCAAATTCATCATCCATACGAACAACATCAATATCCTTAATATAAAGCCTGTCATTATTAACCACCCAAATCTGATTTCTGTTGTGCACAGCCATCCTCGGAATAGCTATTGCATCTTTCAAAACCCTGCCCTTTATAGTAACATCAACAAACATACCAGGCATAAGTGCGGGCTTGTTTTCAGTATTCTTAAATGGCTCAGGTACTTCCACAACAACCGAAACAAACCTCGATTTTATATCAACCTGTCCCGTTGTCCGTGTAATATAGCCCTTCCAGATATGAATCGCACCGGCAAAATCAGCCTTCACTTGTGCCACGGTTAAAGGCTTGTCTGCATTATCGCCGCCAACCGTCGGCACATCGAACCACGCAAGCTCTCTATCCTCTAAAGGCAGCTCGATCTCAACGGCATCAATACCATAAGCACTGCCGAGCGTCTTGCCAACAGTGACAAACTGCCCTAAGTCAACCGTTTCTCTTTCAACCACTACATCTACAGGCAAACTGATCTTCGTCCTGTCAAGATTCAATTTCGCAGTAGCAAGCGTAGCTTCAGCCGATTGTAATTTGGCCTTGGCTTGTCTTATCTGAGGCTTACGAAGAACCAAATCCGACGTTGGTTTTGTATCGCCGTGAATCTGTTTCCACTCCTTCAAAGCTACTGCCCCTTCTGATTCCTCAGTTTCAAACTTAACAACCGCCTCGGCAACCCCTGCCTGTGCCTGCTGAACCAAAAGCTCATAGTCATCCGGTTCTATCTGCAATATCTGGGTCCCTGCCGGTATAAACCCACCCGAAACAAAATCAGGATTGATAGAAATAATTTTCCCTGCAACCTGCGGAACGATC
This sequence comes from Planctomycetota bacterium, assembly GCA_023135255.1. Taxonomy (GTDB): domain Bacteria; phylum Planctomycetota; class Phycisphaerae; order Sedimentisphaerales; family Anaerobacaceae; genus JAGLTN01. Next base: position 3,325 of record JAGLTN010000488.1, on the reverse strand, counting down.
TCTACCTGTATCTTGGCGATAACAGTGCCGTTACCCTCGATTATCATTTCAACATCATGGCTCTGCAGTTTCATAGTCTTAACCAAAGGCAAAACAACCTCAGGTCTGACCTGCTTAGGAGCTTTACGCATTTTAACCAGAACAATAACAACAAAAATACCAAATGCGATTATCATCAGCGAAAATAAACTCTGTCTGGTTTTTAATCGTAATTTTTTTAGTGAACTCATATTTAACATCTGTTACTTACCCTCAACTTTAAAAATTTCTTCATTTGACCAGTTACCACCCAACGCCAGCAGCAGATCGATCCTCGAAAACCATAATTGGCCTTTCAGTATCGCCAGTCTGTTCTCGGCATTACTCCGCCTTCTCTCGGTTTCCAGCAACAGCAATATCTTATTCACACCTCTCTCGTAACGCCCTCTCGCCAGATTCTCTGCCAATTTTGCCTGCTCAAATCTATACCGTGAATGTTCTAACTGCTGACGAAGTTTAACCTCACTGACAAGTGCGTCTTCAACTTCCTTCATAGCCGTCAGAATTGTCGACGCATAATCGTTTACTAATTCTTCAAAACGCGCCTTAGCCGAATCAACTCGCGCACGAAGCTGACCGCCTTTAAATATTGGTTGTACCGCACTGAATACTGTAGAATATACCCATGCCGGATCGGTATAAATATTACCGCTTCTGCCGCTGCTCCACCCAAGAGACGCCGTTAAAGTCAAATCCGGATAAAGCTCCGCAACCCTGATCCCTATATTCTCATTAGCTGCCCTTAGAGTATACTCACCTGCTTTAATATCAGGCCTGCGGTCAAGCAGTTTCGCGGGCAGTCCAACATCTACAGGCTTAAAGTCAGGTATCTCCGCCAGTGTATCAGGCAACTTTGCCGATGAGCCCGCAGCCGCACCAAGCAGCACATCAAGACTGTGATAAGCCTTACTAACCTGCAATTCAAGTGAAGGCTCCTGAGATTGAGCAGAGGCAAGATTCTCCCTGGCAAGATAAACATCCACCGGGCTAACCAACCCACCTTCATATCTGCGCTCAACACTCTCCAGCGTATCAGCAAAACTTTTGCTGTTTGCCCTGGCTATCTCAAGCTGTTTTACAAGCGTAGCAATAGTAACTCTCGACTTGATTACCGTAGCGATCACCGAATTAACCAGAGCCTGTCGATTATACTCCTGACTCAAAAGCTTATCCCAACTTTGCTGTTCACCTCGTTTCAGCTTACCAAAAATATCCAGAACATAACTCACAGTAAACTTATGCTCATACGTCCTCGACTTAGTTATACCTGTATCAGGAATTCCTGCACCCGGAGCACCTGTATCGGACCTTCTCATTGTCCTGCTGAAAGATGTCGTTATCTCAGGGAGCTTTTTACCCGTCGACTCTGCCAAATCCGCCTGCGCTGCAAGTACCCTCGCCGCCGCCGACTTAAGGTCATAGTTATTCGCCAGTGCCCTGCGAACAAGCCTCGACGTCGCCTCATCGCCAAAGCTGACCCACCAGTCATCAATGTCACCTGCCTGATTGGCATCACTATCAGGATCGAGATTATAATAACCACTCGAAAGCGTAGCAGCAGTTTCAGGCCTTTCATAATCAGGCCCAACCTTACAGCCGACAAACGATAAGCTCATCAAAACAATTAAACAAATAATGATTATTCTTCTACAAACCACTTACTCGCCCCCTTCTGCAAAGTGACGTATGCCAGCCATCGTAAACTCAACCACATGCTCAATACCTTTTGATATATCAGCAGCTTTTTCGTCAGTAAAATCAGCTGAATTTTTATCATGATGAAGAAGTTGCAACAGCTGAGCAACAAAAGATCGTACGCACTTTATTGCTCTGTCAGAATCAAGACCCGGACAAATATCTATAAAAGCCTTCTGCAAAGCCGTTGTAACCGGACCGATTACCTCACGGTAAAAAGTCTCAAATCCAAGCCTTGGATTTATCATTTCTCGCAGCATTAGATTTATAAAAAACCTGCCTTTGTGACCCTCTACCAAAGGCTCAATAAATGCATCTGCAAAAACACGCAGCAATTCTTCCAGCGCAGGTGAAGGCTTCTCCATAAACTCGCCTATCGCACGAACTCTTTTTTCACGCATATAATCCATTCTGCGATGAAAGACCTTAACATAAAGATTATCTTTCCCACCAAAATGGTAATTCACCGCCGCAATATTACAATCTGCATCTTTAACTATCTGACGAACTGTGGTGGACTCAAAGCCATTTTGTGAAAACAACTTCTCCGCTGAATCCAAAAGCCGCTCTTTAGCCCGCCTGCTGTCATCATTACTATCCTGGTAATTATCATCGCCTCCAGATCCGCCTTTACTATTCATCCCAGCCTTATCATTACCACCAAGACAATCATCATCGCATACAGATCGGCCATCACCATCACCCCCAAGTCGACCGTCATCATCACCCCGAAGTCGACCATTATCATCGCCTCCATATCCGCCTTTACTATTCATCCCAGCCTTATCATTACCACCAAGACAATCATCATCGCATACAGATCGGCCACTATCATCACCCCGAAGACAACCATTATCATTAAGCTCACCACTTTTATTAGCTAATGTATCTTTCATTTCAAATACCTCGCAAAAACAACCATTTTCAAACTAAAGTATAAAACACTTGTTTTAATTTGCCAAGCTAAAAATTAAAAATTTCCCAAAATGCACTGAAAATCCCTGCCGAAAACAAAAATTCACCCGAAATTCACCAAATCCCAAAAAAAATCCCCGTTTAAACCCCAAAAACCCACAAAAACCCCATTTACCCCCTGTTATTTTTGGTCAAAAACCGTCAAATCACCGTCATTTCTCGGCAAAAAAGGAAAAAAACCGGAAAAAAGGGAAAAAAAGGCAAATTTTTTAAAATCGATTTTGGTAAAAATGGAAGATTTTGGTTCTCAGCAGGGAAAATATGGTAAATAAATCAGAAATTCTCAGCCGAGAAAGGAATATTTTGAGCAGGAACGCAAAGGATTGGGGATGTTTTTAGTGAGTGTTGGGAGGCTTGACGGGAAATATTGGGTATTGGGAGAGTTATATATAGAGGAAAGAAGCTTGGCAAGGCTGGGAAATGTTGGGATGTTAATGGATTATGAGAGCGGTGAAAAAGATGGATTTCAAAATGGGTTAGGGGTGGTTTTGGTTTGACAATTTTGCGTTTTGGGCTTATTTTGGTGTGTGAATGACTTATTTTGTAGTTATACTGATTCCGATTGAATTTTCGCTGTCGCGGCTCTCCGCGTTCCGTTTATCCGCGGGTAAATAAC
>JAGLTN010000487.1 GCA_023135255.1 Planctomycetota bacterium | reverse complement strand
ACCAGCAACCCCATCGCAATAAAAAGCTGCCAGGCATTAATATAATCCCTCGGCTGAAGCAAAGTTGTCACCGGAAGCGTCGATGCTATCCATGCATAAATCAACAAAACGATCACCCATACCCCGGTCGACGGCAATCCAAAAACAGTGCCGATCGTTACCGGGTTAAAACTGCCAACTAAAATACAAACATACATTGCAATAACCGCAATCACAGTGGAAATGATAACAGGCGCCGACTTTTTATAAACTGCAAAGCCGAGAAGTACCGCTATTGGTATCTGAAGCCAGACAGGCCAGACCGCTGTTGGAAAACCCGTAAAGACCGCAGCAATAACAACGCCGAAAACCGCAATAATCAAAAGCAATGTCAAAAACACGATCGCAAAGAAAATAAACCTGACCCTGGCATTGATATACCTTGAAGCGATCTCGGAAATGCTCTTACCGTCGTTTCGCATCGACACTATCAAAGTGCCAAAATCGTGGACCGCCCCCATAAAAATACAGCCGAAAAAAACCCAGAGTATCGCGGGAAGCCAGCCCCAGATGATCCCGATCGCAGGTCCCACGATAGGCCCCGTGCCGGCAATCGATGTATAATGATGACCAAAGATAATACCCTTTCTGGTCGGCACATAATCAGTCCCGTCGGCAAGCTCAGCTGAAGGGACTTTCGCATCAGGCCTTAGTTTAAAAATTTTCCTGGCAAGAAATTTGCCGTAAGTGTGATAAGCAATAAAATACCCGCCTCCGCAAATAAGCATGAGCAAAAGCGTATCCATAGCCAAATCTCCTTATGCGTCTTTTCTGTGTGCCCGGGCCAAAAGCCTGATAGGCACTTCGTCTATCCCCAGCATAGCCTGCAATCTGCCCACCAGATACCTCATATAAGTCTCATCAAACAACGCCGGCTTATTAACAAACATCAGTATTGTGACAGGACTGACCGCAATTTGTGTAGCATAATATATTTTAGGCCAACCGCCCCCGCCCTTTCTGGAGGCTCCGGTTTTTTCTTCCTTTATAATTTCAAATACCTTATTCAGCTTCGCGGTAGGCACCCAGGTTGTTGTCTGTTTAAATACCTGAGCTGTCAGGTCAAGCAAACTCTGGACATTCTTACCCTCGCTTGCTGTAGTGAAAACCAATGGAACAGTTTTCAAAGCTGGTAGTTTTTTAGTCAGATAATCCTCATAATCCTCGGTATGAGCGTTATCTTTTGCAAGATCCCATTTATTAATTACAATAATACAGCTTTTGTATTCCATCATAATATACCTGGCAAGCTTCTTATCAACCTGCGAAACCGCCAAAGTTGAATCTATCAAAAAATGCACTACGTCAGCCCTGTTTATTGACCTGGTAGCACGGACGTAGCCATAAAACTCAATATCATTTTGTATTTTATTTTTTTTGCGTACGCCGGCGGTATCGATAACCAGTATCGTCTTGCCGTCTTTGTCGATACGAACATCGACAGCATCTCTGGTTGTCCCGGGCACCTCACTGACGATCACCCTTTCAGCGCCTGCCATAGCGTTTACGAGCGTGCTTTTGCCTGAGTTCCTTTTGCCCACTATCGCAACTTTCATTATAGGCGTATCAGGTTTTTCAGACTCAAGATGGCTTATCTCCTCGAATATGCTCTCGACCGGCACTTTTTTATTGAGATTGTTCAGAGCGGAGATGCAGAGAAATTCACCAAAGCCGAGCCTGACAAATTCACCCGCCCGGTGGAACATACTCGCCGAATCCGCCTTATTGGCAACTCCCATCACATTAAACTTCTGCCTTCTGAGCAATCTGGCAATAGTCTGATCCAAAGGCGTAATGCCGTCACGAATATCAACCATAAACAATATCAGATCCGCGGAATCCATAGCCTTTCGGATCTGGTTCTCCACATGGTCATTGAGCTGATCGGAATCAACTATCCCATATCCGCCCGTATCGACAAGCTCGAAGTAGTTATCTTCCCCATCAGATATGAACGTGCTTATCCTGTCTCTTGTAACACCGGCGGTAGGCTCAACGATACTTATCCTTTTACCTGCCAAAGCATTCAATAAACTGCTCTTGCCAACGTTAGGCCTGCCAATTATCGCAACTGTAGGTACTGCCATATAATTCTATCCTGAACCATTTAACCTATATTTACACAAAGAATTCAGTATACCACACAATTGCTCAATTCAAAGCAGAAATACAGCATGGATACTCGTTTTTTTCAGATAAGGAAAAACACCCCTCGTTGTGCTTACGAGAGTTCGCAAGACATATAATTTCCATACCCCCTCCATTAGTAAATTTTAAAGATGTATTAGTTCTATATCCCCAAACTTATTAGCAAGATATTCGCCAACAAGCCTTCTGTGACATTTATCTGCGGCCTTTTCAGCACACAACAAACAAGCCATATCAAGTTGTTTTACCGGTATAATATTTTCAATCTGACGCTCTGTGATTATCTGATTGAATTGACATTGATACTCCTGCCAACTCATTTGACCTTTTTTGTAAGCATCAAGAATTGCTTTGGTTGGCGACATAGCTGGCAGATGCAAGTAGTTAGCCTTCGCAATTTCATTGGTAAAATAACTCAAATCGTTTTTCTTGGTATATCCAGCAAGCTGTGATGTGTTGTAAAGACGAACATCGACAAGGACTTTGATTTGCATAGATTTTAAGACTGTAAAAAATTGCGCAGCAGTTTTTCCAGCATAACCAATTGTAAAAATTTTCATATCTTTTCCCTTTTTGAAATTATGGCAGCAAGTAAATTATACCACAAACTTCACAATTGCTCAAACTTGCAGATCTGCTTCGAAAATGGAAGATTTTCAGTAAGAACTTATTGGCATAACCACCGATTAGAAAAGAAGATAAAAAAAAATTTGTTTTTTTGAATTAGCAGAATGATACCATCACATTTTGCGCTATATTGGACTGCTTTGAAATAACAAGCTAAAGACAGGCAAGCCCCAAAACGAATCGAATTTATGTCATTATCGACAATCCAATAAAATTAAAGGTTCCTGGCACCTAATTATCCCCAACAATTCTCAGTACCTCTTCTGCCGGGACACAACAAGCTTTGCCATTACGATTAATAATAGCATCTTGGCCAAGCATCGCTTTTTTCTTCAGTTCTTTCCGGACCGCTTTCTTTAAACTGTTCAACGCCGCAACTGACATATCACGAGTTTCTTTTGTAGTCATCTGCACACCTTAAAATTTCGTTATATATCTCTTTGTTCACCATATTTGAGCCTTGCTCATCCTGATCAAAAATAAGAACAGGCTCCGGATTAGAATTATCATAACACAAGACCTTATCACATAAAGACATATAGATATCTATCAGATTATACATAATCCTGGGATAGCGACGATAAATCACATCATCTCCGATGTCATGGCCGCCTTCTTTTACACGCTGGCGAACTCTGTCTTTTGAAAAATCTGCGTCAGGAATCCATAAAAAGAACAGAACAATCTGCCAGTTTTTCTGTTTCAGTTTTTTCAGCAAATTGATATGACTTCGACCAGCCAGCGTAGTTTCAAATGCAAAATCTACTCGTTTATTAATATTATTATGAATTTCATTGAGAAAAAGCCTGCCTGCGTCATATTGAACAGCAACTGAATCCAGAGGTGATATTCCATAAGCAATCAAATCAGCATTTACGAAGTTACGACAACCTGCTATCTCAGGAAGATAGTTTAACGCAAATGTTGTTTTGCCAGCTCCATTGGGACCTGCAATAACATAGCAAATTGGTTGTTTTTTTTCTGTAACCATTTATTCAGGCCGCCTTGACTCATCTATATATTTTTACCCTGAACCATTGAGTCCATATCCATACAAATAATTTATTATATCACACATTTTTCTAATTCAAAGCAGTAATACGACGCGGATACCCATTTTTTTAGATAAGGAATCCCCCAACCCTCATTTCCATTAATAGCTTTGAAATAACAAACTAAAGACAGGCAAGCCCCAAAATGAATCGAATTTATGTCATTATCAACAATCCAATAGAATTAAAGTTCCTGACATGCTCGGTTATTCTCCAGAGCTTTGTTAGACACGCTCAGTTAAACACCCAACTTTTGCCTATTATTAGAACGAAGTACTATTGTTTCTGTGTTCTGGATATCCTATCAAAGGTTTCGCCGGATACGCCCTCCTCAATCAACTTCCAATCTTTAGGAGTCTTGCGAAAAGTCCAAGACCAATCCTCATACTTGACTTCGGCGATTCGCACATTACCAACCAAATTCGGCATTTTCTTTTCAGTCACTTCAACGGATTGCATCTCGGCACGAGTGCACATTCGATAGAATTCATCGGGTTTGTTCACCACCATTCCCTTGATCATTTCCCTTACCTGATTCAGGTCATCTCCCACTTTCTCTCGCCACTTCATCGCAATGTATTCCAGATCATACAGGTCTGTCATTGCTTCAATATCTTTCTTAACACATGCCCGCATATAAGCATCAAATACCTGTTGGAGTTCCCCAATCTCCTTATCCTTTGAAGATTTATTTGCTTTGTCTTCGGAATCCTTGGCGGTTCTTTCGGTGGAAACTTTACCCTCCAACCTCTGTTCCTTATCTGAAATATTTTCCTTCTTTTTACAACCTGGGGTAAACAAACCCATTGTCAACAACAGAACGCAACTTAGAATAGATAATTTTTTCATGTTTCACATCCTTTCGTATTTTATTTTTTCACAAAAACACCATTACCATATTAACCCAATTTACCGCTCCCATAAGGAACGGTATTTGTATTTCTCAATTATTTTTAATCTTGGCTGTCTTTTAGGAAGAGGTAGTATAGCTTTCCTTCCTGATAGGTGTTTCCCGCGAGTTTGCCAGCTAAATCGCCTGAGCCCATGTAGACATCGCATCTTCCCGGTGCTCGAATAGCTCCGCCAGTATCCTGGTCGAGAGTAAAGCCGTCATAGAAGGCGGTAGTTATCTGGTCACCTATCATTTGAGGCAGCTTTGTATTTATGTATGTCAGGCTCCCTCTAGGAAAGATCGATTTATCCGTAGCGATCGAACGCATTTCTATTACCGGCTCATTAAGACTGCCGTGAGGAGCGCCCGTAGACTGCCTGAAGAATACATATCTTGGGTTCAAATTAACGTATTTGTTTACCATATCACGATTGGCTTTGAAGTACGCGATCATTGCTGAGAGGTTTAGCTTATCTCTTGTGATCACGCCGTCATCGATCATCTGTTTGGATATGCCGTTGTAGTCATAGCCATTGTTTGCTGCGTAACCAACAGTCGTAACAGTTCCATCGGGCAGTCTGACTTTTGCTGAGCCCTGAACGTGAGCAATGTAGGCTTCGAATGGGTCCTTGAGCCAGACTATTTCCTGACCGTCAAGCATACCTGAGCTTTGGATTTCAGCTCTTGGCGGATAAGTTGAAAGCTGACCGTCGGCGCCTCTTCTGCCGAGAATCTCACCATTTAGGCCTTTTTCAAGGTCTTCAGGCTGAGAGTAAAGCGGATATCTGTATTCAGCAGTCTCTTCAAGCGAACCATCAAAGATCGGCGTGTAGTATCCGGTAAACAGCACAGTTCCCTCGTTGTCACAACCAACAGACATGTAAACATCGAACTTTTCACGAATAACAGAATTCAGGCGGGCACCGGTAACACTATCATCTAACAGCCTTGCAAATTCTTCCAGACTGGCAAGTGCTCTTGCATGGGTTACGTCATCAATCGGGAAAAACTGCTCACTTGAAGGTTTTCCCATATAGTTGATACTGTTTCCCACAGCTTCTCTCAGGTTAGTCAGATTGCAGGAAGCCATCGTAAAATCAGGTATCAAAGCCGGGTCGGTAATTTTCCGCAGTGCCGACTGACCTGGCAGCAGGGGCCTATCGTAGGACAGCTGTTCTTGTGTTATAATTTTAGGTCTGGTACGACAACCGGTTAAACAGCTAACCATGACAAGTAAAAGCAAAATTAACAGGTAGAGAGTTTTGTTTCTCATTTTTGGCTCCAGTATAAAAATAACGAATCCATCGTTTTCCACATAACTGCTGAAAAACAGCTTGGAAAGCCTTACAGCAGAATGATCCTTAAGATTGCATTCTATAAAGAGTTTTTATTTTCCTCAAGCATTTTCGAGGGCAACAACAAGATATTTTTATACCCTTCAGGGTAAGAAAT
>JAGLTN010000486.1 GCA_023135255.1 Planctomycetota bacterium | reverse complement strand
GATATTCTCTTTTTTTGCCTGTTGAGTTTCTTACTGCTTTGCCATTTACAAGGAGCTTTATGCCGAGGTCATCGCTTTTGCCGCCTCCAATTAAAAAGGTTATGTAATCAGAGTCTATGGTAAATTCTTTTGAGGTCATAGTGCCGGTGTATTTTTCACGGCCGGTATGGCTACTAATAAAAAAATCACCTTCAAAAGAGCTCACAGTCCCTTGCCCGGGCGATTGATGTCTTTGAGGCTTTGTGAAACAATCGCCCTGGATTGTCCATTTGTCAGCGTCTATTTGCCAGCCTTCAAAACCATCAAAAAGGACAAAATCTTTTGCGATAATATCACTCTCGAAATAATCATAGAAAACGCTGGTTAAGCCGTCCTGAGAGATAGCTTTATTACGGCTTTTTCCCTGGATTTTTGTTTTCAGTCCGAGCATTACCGCATTTTCCAGAAAGCCAGCCAGGTCGATCTTTATTTTTTCAGAGGATGTATTTTGAAGCTTAAAATTGAAAAGAGTTACTGGGATGGCTGAGTCTTTTGCGTTTAAAGGAATGAAAGGCGAATAAATAGAACAGTCTATCTTGCAGGGCAGATCGTCAGCTTTGTTTTTGTACATAACTTTGGCGATCGGATACTCAGCGATAAAGTCGATGTCATCAAAGCCGTCGTGGTTTAGCTGATAAACATTTCGTTTGCCATGGTCGGAAGTGATTGCGATTGCAAATCCCTGATCGATGGGGCTAAAAGGTTCATAAGTGCCATAAGCGTGTTCGTATGTACCCAGAGGGTGCCGGGCTTTTTTATAATTGCTCCATGCAGTGTTGGCGGCATCGTTTGCGATCCACCAGTAAGCTAAAGTGCCGTCAGCTCTGACGTATAGCTGGCCTGCAAAAAGACCGCCGCAAGGCATACCGATAACCTTACTGTCATTTGCTTTATATATGTGCGATGAGCCCCGTTCGAAAAGCTTTTGATTCCAGTCAGCGGGCAAATTTTTATCTGCGTTTATCAAAGGCTTGGCCGACGCAGCTATTGTGATAGCAAAAACTAAACTTAGAACAATTTTTGATACTTTCATAATACACTCCTACTTTTGTGTTTCAAAAGGTGGATTCAACTTATAAGTGCAACTTAACTTTTCCATGTTCGGTATTTTATGTTGTTTCTGTGGTTGATTTTATTTGGGGCAATTTTCCTGCGAGTAGGTTGCCTATCGGCTTTAGGGATTCGAACTGCATTAGTATTATTCTTATGATGGCAGTTATCGGTACTGCGAGGAACATTCCGATTATGCCCCAGAACAGGCCCCAGAAAGATAGGGCTAATAGTATTGCAGCGGGGTGGAGGCTTAGCTCTTTGCCCATTAGTTTTGGTTCGATTATATTGCCTATTGATATCTGGATGGCGCCTGGGATCAGTATGACGAAAGTTATCAGCCAGGGGTTTTGGAACTGTGCGAATGCGATGGGCAGGGGCAGCAGTGTTGCGATGACTGAGCCTATTGACGGGATGAAATTAAGCAGAAAAGCCATCACTCCGAAGACCGGTGCTAATTGCAATCCGAATGCGGAGAGGGTTAGCCAGACCAGCAGGCCTGTGATTATCGATACTACGGTTTTGGTTGTGATGTATCTTCTGATCTTGTGGATGATGTCTGCGTAGATTCCTTTTGGTTGATTTTTTGGATTGTAGCCTATGAGGAGGAATAATACGAATATGCAGACGAATATTGTTGCTGAGAAAAAGCCCATGACTGTGCCGAAATTATTGGTAGCAATTTTGAGTATTTGTTTCTTGATGGTGAGGGTTAGCTTTTCGACATCCATTTCGATGTCCCATTTATCTTTTAGATATCCGGAGATTTTTTTCATTAGGGTGGTAAAGCTTTCGCTATAGTTGTCTGCGCTATCGGCCTTGTCGTTATCTGTGGTATCAACGCTGTTGTTATCTTCGATACTGACGATGTAGTTATCCGCGGTGGCGACGATGTTCTGAACGGCGTAGCTGAAAAAGCTATAGAGGATGAACAGAAATGTTATGACCAGCAGGGCAGTAAGGGTAAATGCCAGGCCAGATGGCAGTTTGAACTTTCTTATCAGGAAGTCTATGACCGGCGAGACCAGCAGTGCTATGAGGATCGCTAATGTGAACGGGATTAGAACCGATTTTGCGTAGATCAGTGCTATGGATATGTGCACCATTGCAATTATTACCAGTGAGGCGGTTATGAGTGCTGGTCTTTCCTGGGTTTTTTCAATCATAATTTAATCCTTTAAATTTACCGGAGCAATTGATTATGCTGTATTTTTAAGGGAAATCAACTTTTTTATTCTGGTCTTTGCCAGGGTATTTTCTGCACTTCTTCCATGTGAGTTTTAATTGCTTTTTTTAGTTCCTGGAATATTTCGGGGTGTTTTTCGGAGACATCGTTTTTTTCATACGGGTCTTTTGATAAGTCGAAAAGCTGACATTGGTCGTAGCCCCGGTCATTGGTTAGTTTCCAGTTTTCTTTTCTGACTGCGTATTTTCTTTTTTTATAGTTATGGCCTTTGCCCTGGAGCCAGGTGTAGTATTCATATCTGTTAAAAGGTTTTTGTTTTTTTCCTAATAGTGTAGGCAGAAAGGACATTCCCTCTATTTCATTAGTTATTTTTATTCCTGCTGCATCAAGCAGCGTCGGCATAATATCCATGGTTTGTGCGTTGAAGTTAGTTTTTGAATTTTGTTTTATTTTGCCAGGCCAGACTACACATGCAGGTACTCTTATTCCGCCTTCGTAGATGTGGGTTTTGCCTGATCTGTATGGGCCGTTGTTTGCTTTGAATCTGAGGGAGCCACCATTGTCTGAGGTGAAAACTATGATAGTATTATCCGCAAGGTTTAAACCCTTTAAGGTGTCAAGAACTCTGCCTATGCAGTGGTCGGTATGTTCTATGAAAGCGACTAATTCTGCCCGCTTCGGGTCTATGTTTTTTTGACGAGTAGTAACTTTTTTCAACCATTCGGGAGGTGGCTGGATTGGGTCATGAGGGGCGTTGTACATCAGGAACTGAGCAAAGGGTTTGTTTTCTTTGGCGCAGCTTCGTAGTGAATCGATGGACCATTGGGTAAACAGCTCGGTTGCGTGGGTTCCTTTGGTTTGTATT
>JAGLTN010000485.1 GCA_023135255.1 Planctomycetota bacterium | reverse complement strand
AGGTTGTGAAGGTGCTGTTCAACGATATGGTCTCCGCAGATCCAGTCATAGAAATACCATCTTCTGCATTGGCGTTCCATTTCGCTCCATTGCGGATTATCAGCAGGGCCCCAGCCTAACATTCCGCCGCCATTCCAATAGCACTGTGCGGCAACTATTTCACCTATGTCGCCATCGTGAATTCTTTTCATAATATCAAGGTAATGCTTCTGGTGACGTCTTTGAGTTCCGGCGACGACAGAAAGCTTTTTCTGTTCTGCGAGTTCAGCAGCTTTTATAACCAAGCGAACTCCAGCCGGGTCAACGGCTACTGGTTTTTCCATGAAGACATGTTTACCTGCTTTGATTGCAGCTTCGAAATGTTGAGGCCGAAATCCCGGAGGAGTGACAAGAAAAACTATGTCAATTTCGTCAAGGTCAATCAGTTTCTGGAAAGCATCAAAACCACTGAAACATCTTTCTTTTGTTACGTTGATTCTGCTCGTGTCTTCAATTTTAGGAACCCATTTATTTCCTGTTTTCATGAGTTCAAGTGAGCTGTCGACTCTGTCTTTAAACAGATCAGCCATTGCGTATATCTCTACATTGTCTGCTGCTTTCATACAGTCACCAACAGCGCCGGTTCCTCTGCCGCCACAACCTACCAAACCAATACGCAATTTATCTGAACCTGCTGCAAAGGCGTTGCTCATCGGGCTTGTCATCGTTGCCAGCGAAACCGCTGCGGAGGCTTTCATAAAATCTCTTCTTGTAAAATTATTCATTTGCCGCTCCTGTTATCTTTTTAAAATTAAAAGTTGTCACATATCCTGTAAGCATCGATTACTGCTCGTTCGCCTTTTTTGCCTTTTATGCTGTTGCCATGCTCCATGCCGAGTATCCCGTTAAACTTTTTGTCGTGCAGATATTTGAAGATGTTTTTGTAGTTGATTTCGCCGGTGGTCGGTTCATTCCTTCCCGGGTTGTCACCCATCTGGAAATATTGGATTTCACTCCATGCCCTTTGTATGTTTGGTATCAAATTACCTTCGGTGATCTGCTGATGATAAAGGTCGTCAAGGATCTTACACGAAGGGCTGTCCACAGCTTTGCAAATCTGGTATGCCTGCGGGATTTTGCTTAAAAACAATCCCGGATGGTTCCATTTGTTTAAAGGCTCAAGCACCATAACTAATCCGGATGGTTCAAGGACTTCGGCACATCTCTTAAGTATTTCTATGCAATTTGCAGTTTGGTAATCCCATTCAATTTTGTTTACGAAACAGCCTGGTACAACAGTAGTCCATTTTGCATTAACTCTTTTTGCAACTTCGACCGCCTTTTTCATATGACTTATCAACCATTTTGTTTTTTCCTCTTCGGGCATTACAAAAACAGATTCTTTGAAGTCAGCGTAACTGACAAAAACGCCCATCTCCATACCTAACTGCTGCATTTTTTTGCTGATTTTTTTCTGCAATTCCACGTTTTTGCTCATCATTCCATTATCTTCCATAGCGGTGAAACCCTCATCAGCCATAAATTGCAGCTGATCCAGCAAGTCTTCGCCTGCGTGGTGTTTGAACATTCCAAAATGAGGTGCATATTTCATTTTGAATTTAGCACTGTTAGATTGAGCATCAGCTTTCGATGCTGAAGTCCCTAATGAAACAGCTGCTGCTGTAATGGCGGCAGAGCCAATAAAGTTTCTTCTGGAAAGTATGGGTGACGTTGATTTGTTATATTTCATTGTAAAATGCTCCTTATTATGGACGAAAATATATTCAATTCATTGATTGTACCACATAAATTGCAGAAATAAACACAAAGTACTCATCGCAATGTGTACATATACATTGTATGTAATAGATTTGTTCAGCACCAATCTTTTTTTATAGAAAAGTGCCGTAAAATTGGAACTTGATTGCCGATATTGTAGTTTTGCTACCTGAGAGCCTGCCAATTTATCGGGTCATTGCTGTAATTTCTCAGCGGCCTTTTAAACAGCATATACCCCTGTCCGTCAGCTTCTTCAGGCCATGGGTCGTTTTCTCCATATTCAACGTGTTCCATAGTGATATATATACGTTCATTGTCGTTATCAAAATCAGATGTCGGCATTGCCAGCTCTAATTTTTCTCCGCTATTGTTTAATTGTCCATCAAAAGGCCCTAATACCGGTCTTGATGTAGGTCCATAGATACTGTTGAATACAACTGGGTTTTTAGCAATTACCAGATAGCCACTGACAGGCATCACAGTATTAAGCGGGAAAGTAAAATCAATGCCGTCAACAAATGCCCATGGAACATTGGTATGGGATTCACTGTCGTAGGCCTGTAAAGTTATTGGCTGACCACTTACGTTATACAGGAGTATAAATTCGGCGTCACTGGAATATTGAGGGTGATACATTATCTGGTTAAATATTATTGGTCCGACTTTCGGATATGCATTTTCTGCTGCCGGAGTTATCTGACTCATCGCGACAAAATCACAATCGCCCGTAGATTTAACATGCCTTCCAAAAGTAGTTGCCGTGATGGCGGCACCAAATTCCTGGCTATCATAGTATCCGGTTAGTTGGCCATCTTTTCCGGAACGTAAAAATACATTTTCACCCTTTGAGCTGAGGCCGAAAGATTTATGACAGCCCGGGTCAGCGGCGTTACCAAAATGCATCGATTCATAAAATACCACATATCCGTTGGCCGGTATTATTGTCGGTTTGGCAATTTCATATTTCATAAAGTTAGCATCGCTGTCACTTATGAACCATTCGCCAATATCTATTGCTTCATCTGTTGTATTGTGAAGCTCTATCCAGTCGCATTGTCCGGATGCTGGGTTTGAAAGTAGTTCATTGATGACAATTGCTCCTGGTATCGGCAGGTCGGAACTGTCTTTTCTGCCAGGGTTTCCATGTAGGTCACTGCTTGGCATCCACGATTCTTTTTCATTCCAGCTGTTAACGTCATTGTTGTATGCATTACGAATTACGAGTGAACTGCCAAGCCCATCGGTGCTTGGATACCACTCGTCTTCATATTCAAAGTCGAGTATCACATCATCCAAAGCATCAGTCAACCTGATCCTTTCGCCTGAGTTGTCCAGACTGCCGATATATTGGCCTGCGACATTAATCCCGCTGCCATATTTCGCCTCGAAAGCATCGATGTCTTTAACAACTACGATATATTCTTCGCTGTTGAGATAAAAATTACCAAACGTAAAATTGATTCCTTCTCTAAAGTGCACCAGATTCAGATTTATCGGCGATTCAGTAATATTTGTAAGTTCTATAAACTCAGTATTCGGATCATCAGGATTATTAGTATCGCCGGGGTGATACATTATTTCTGTAATACGCAAAGCATTGCCAACATCGGTGGCTATAAGGGCCGCTTTATTAATGGCGCTCCACTGATTGGCATCATCAAATTCTCTTGCTTTTACTAATGTATTTTCTGTAATTGCAATCGGTTCTGTGTATTCTATGGCGGTTGGATTGATAGCTCCGCCTGTGAGTCTTGGGTCAGTATTATCCGTAGTGTAATATATTTTGCCTAGAGTCATACACCTTCCGGTTATTCCTTCAAGGATAAGATCGAAACTCATATCGTTACTGTCTGCTGAGGCCTGATGTATTTCAACAGCTATATAATTATCCCCCTCATTAAGGATCGATGGGTCTAATTCATAAATAAAGTAGTTATTTTCATCTTCTCCTTCGATCTCACTTGCAGCAAGAGTGAGATATGTTAGCCTGCCGTCCGGGATATTAAATCTGGGCAGTACATTATTATTTAAATATACTACTGCTCCGTCATCATACAATAATTTCAAAGTTAAAGTATGAACTCTATTGGGATCGATTATTTCGAAAGTTTTTCTAAAATAGGTAGTTATATATTTGTTATTGGGGTCCAAGCCATAATAAATTATGGTATTTTCGTCGTCTTCGCCATAGCCGAAAGGCCCATTTCCTTCGAACCAACCACTGTCATTAAAGTTCATAACTGACCAGTCTGTACTTTGATCGGAACCGTCATCGAGATATTTCCAAGGCTCGTTTGTATCTATGAACTTAGTTATTTTTGGAATATCTGAAACTTCCATAGTAAGCCCGAAGCCGGATACAACTTTTCCGCCATTGCTGTTAAATATCGGCGGGGCAATAAACTGGCTGTCCATCCATTCAACCCTGCCTTTGAGCCAGTCTTTCATAAATCCAATATGTTCAGGGTAAGTCAAAGGCGGATCACCAGGATAGTCATCATCACCGTGGTCCCAGCCAGGATTAGGCCAGTTATATTTATCTATTATTTGCCATTTTTCAAAATTTCTTTGCTGCGACTCATCAAGATAAGCAGCGGTCTCGTCGATTTCGTTCATCAAAGTATCTGCTGAAAATCTGCCTCTGCGAAGACTGAACCAGCGATCAATATAGCTCATATGAAATTCAATATCCTCAAACATAGCAGCATACCAGCTGTAGGCGGTGAAGTTGTCATAATATGCGTAGTACCAACCAACAGGATTCCATCCAGCATTATAAGAACAATTACCAAGTGACAAATTATAATCCCATGCGGGACCCATCTTCAGTTTGCCGCCACGGTCTTTATACATAAATGTGCTGAGTCTGTAGCCATCGATATTCTTTGCCAGCTCTACCAATATCTGGCTGTCAATAAAAGAGTTTGCGTCGGCGTATTTCGCATATCCGGTTTCCGGGTCATCAAAGTCTGGTGCAGACAACGCTGCCTGGAAGTCATAAATATAACCCGTAATATATGATTTCTGGGCGTCAGTTATTTCTTCAAATTTTGGTTCAACGAATGCAAGTAGGCCCATTTGTGAACTAAAACCGCTGTCGCCGGGGTCAAGCCTGTCCTTTTTGAGTATATATCCGCCTGTTACCCGGGGCTGGTCATTGTCGTAAGGCGTAAGCTTTTCAATTGCTACTCGATTTTTATCTCGTTTTATTTTCTCCATGAAGTAATATACACCAACGTAATCAGCCATAGTTATAGGCCCGCCGTTAGTATTGATGAATCCTTCCATATATACAACTCTTGGCGCATATTGGCCTATATCATTGCTCCATTTATAAACAAGATAGTTTCGCATTAAAGTTTTATCAGAATATGGGCCTTGCACTACCCAGTCGGATTCTGAAGGCAATCCAAAAATAGAGACATTTTTATCTTCGTTATATTCATCCCATGTTTCAAATGCGTACTGACGTTTTTGAGCGCCGGCGGTGGAAGAGCCTCTTACTCTGATGCCGCTTCTTCCGAAATATTCCGCGGGGTCTGTTAAAGCTGCTCTTTCATTTTCGTCAGTGTTAATAAATACGGAAGTGTTATAAATGTATTCTTGATTTGCCGTACTGTTAACGTCTGCATCGCCGAATGATTCGATGATGAACAAAGGCAGATTAGAATTAAAACCAGCAACTTCCGGAGATAATTCGATATAAGTTTCTGATGTGATATCACTTTCAGCCATGTCTTTATTTTTGGCCATTGCCCGGATGATCGTTGTTTCATTTATTGTGATCGGGGCTGTGTATTTTTCTGACATTTGGTGTGGGGACTCGCCATTTATTGTGTAGTAGATAATAGCGTTTTCATCCTGAGAAGATAATTCAACGGCGAAAGGCTCAGTGAAACATTTGCTTTTTACCGATAAGTTTACAGGTTTTGACAGTCCTGAATATCCCACGCCGTTTGTTTTGCCCGGAGTTGGTTCAGAGAAAAGTTTCCAGTTGTCACTCAAATCCGGAAATCTGCCAAAAGAGACGTCTGTTGTTTGCGGGCCGAAACTTATTGAATCAACTATAGTGCTGCCATCGTTTTCATACAGGATAGCACTTTCCCCATCGGCACTAAGTTTAAAATCTACATGTAAAGTTCCGAGTTCCGGAGAGCCGTCAGCCCATATCAACAAATAGCAATGTGGATTGATTGTTGTTTTATCAGGGTCGTTATCTGGTATTTGCCAGATATTACCGGAATCACTTAAATACATACCACCAACGTCAAAAGCAGTATTTGTCGGGTTATAAAGCTCTATCCAGTCTGGATAATTTCCAAATTCATCTGCGATACAATTATCATTCGACGCCATGAATTCATTGATAACTACAGGTCCGAATTCTTTTTGCCAGTATCCCGCCAACTGAGCAAAATCGCCCATGTTGATCAAGGCAGAATCGTCAATGTCGCCGCAATTAAAAACAGTTGTCCCCGTCCTGTTTAGCAGTTGGATCTGTTCAAAGCCTAAAGCCTCATCATAAATACGAAAATCATCAATCTTTCCAATAAAGTTTCGTTCGCTGTCAGAATGACCGGTGCCGATCTTGGCGATATTTATTTCTGGGGCGATCTCCTGTTTGCCTTGTGATACACTGTCCAGATATAATTCTACTGAATTTACATCCCCGACAAGTGTTACAAATCGCCATTTTTTATAAAAGTCAACATCATCTGTCCATGTAATATAATCAGAACCAGAGTTGATAAACCTTGCTTTGTTATCGTCTATGATATAAAAGCAGTTGTACTGGTCCGCATCGTCTCCGAAGATTGTCGAACCGACAGCCGGCTCATCTTGTGGTGCAGTGCTGTACACCCAAAAGCTGATTGTCCAGTTGCTTGTTAGCGAGATATCGTTTATATCTACAACGCTGTCGCCGTCAAATGCTAAGCCGCTTTCTATCCGTCCGTCTGTCCATTTGCCTCCGCTGATAATACCGGTATTGTC
>JAGLTN010000484.1 GCA_023135255.1 Planctomycetota bacterium | reverse complement strand
GAGATTCTGTTTTAGAGCTGCTCAAAAATTATGACCGCAATATACCCGTCAACAGAGATCTTGGTGGGTTTCTGCAGGAGATAGCAGATATGATGAATACTGCTGAGCTTGCCGAACAGGTTGGTGAACCAGGTCAGGAGTTGCAAGGTAAAAAGCTGATTAGCATACCTATTAATATGCAGTGCAAGGGGCGGTTCGAGTTGATATTCTTATTTTTTCAATTGTTGCAGAATCTTGACAGGCAAATTCGTATCGAAGATGTGAAGCTGACCAATAGTGGTTGTTATGATGGTTTGGTGAAAATGCAGACCAAGGCAATTGTTTATTACAGAGGCCAATCCGGTTGAGGATAAAAATATGAAACATGCTTTGCAAAATAAAAATAACACCGCCAATATAATTAACCATTTGGTAGCAGAAAAGAAAAAAGTGGCTATGGTTTTAGGGCTTGTCGTTTTGATGACCATCATGTGGGTGAGAGTGCTTAGTAAAGATGGTCCCGATTCGGCAAATGCATCTGCAAATGGGCCAGCTGTAAACACTAAAAAGCCCCAAAAGCCTGATAACGAAATATGTTTTGTAGAGTTGCCGATTGTGGCGGGCAGGAATGATGTTTTAACAAAAAATGTTTTTGAAGTGAAAAACTGGCAGAGTTTTATGACAGGTTCGAATTTTGGTTTGAATGAAATAAATAAAAATGAATCGACATTAGATGAGATTGAAAACAACAAAGTCGAAATGGTGTCTAAAAATCTCAGATTGGATGCAATCGAGCTTGGTAGTGATCCTAAGGCTTTTATTAATGGTCGGCTCTTGTCGGCGGGAGATGAATTTGTTTTACGCATAGGCGAGAATGTTTTCCAGTGCCGGATAAAGGAAGTTGCAGAGAATCTGGTAGTTGTGGATTTCAAAGGCACTGATATTTCATTGAGGCTGACACAGAAAGTTGAATTTGAAAATTGAAAAATAAATACGCATTAAGTGATTTAAGCGTAAAAAAAAATTATATAAAGAAAGCGTGGTAGTAGTATGTTAAAAAACAAAAAATTAAATAATATTAAAAAGCTGCTTGTGTGGTCTTTCATAACAGTTGTTATGACGGCTATAGCATTTGGCCAAGGCGACAAAAGCCCGTTACAGAGTGTTTTAGGAAATGAAGTTGCTGATGCTGAGGCAACAGAGGCACTAACAGGTGATGATCAGCTAACGGGTGACGTTGAGAGCACTGTTACTGTTGTTGCCCAGGTAGTGGAAAAACAAGTTGAAGTTACTATTGATGAAGTAAGGGATCTTGCATCAGGAGGAGATATCCAATCTATAAATTTTAAAAAGGATATGGGTATCAGGGATGCGCTTAGATTTCTGGCAGTCAAATACCAGAGAAATATCGTTCCTACTCCTAAGGTAGATGGTCAGTTGGCTTTTAACAGCCTGTATAATGTTTCATTTGATGAGGCAATGGAGGCTATACTTGGGATAAGCTTCAGATATGAGCAGAGTGGCAATCTGATAAAAGTTTATTCAACTGATGAGTATAAGAAAGTCAAAACAGATAAAGAACGGATGGAGCACAAGGTTTTCACTTTATCTTATATCAGCGCAGCTGAGGCTATGAAACTTATCACACCAGTACTTAGCGGCTCTGGAATAGTTAATGCCAGCAGTGAATCCGAAACAGGTGTCCCTACTGGTGAATCGATTTCGTCAGATTCCGGCGGCGGAGATACTATGGCAGCTAAGGATATCATAGTCGTATATGATTATCCTGAGAATATAGAAAAAGTCACAGAGGTTATAAAAAATCTTGATGAAAGACCTAAGCAGGTACTTATCGAAGCAACTATTCTTAGTGCGACATTAACAGAGGGAATGGACTTTGGTGTAGATTTTAATCTGTTAAGAGGAGTTGAGCTGACTGGTGTAGCACAGATTGCCGGTGGTTTTGCTGGTGGAACTCCAATCGAAACATCCGGTTTTACAACAGCAGGTACTGGTTTAAGTATCGGCGTCAGCACTGGTGATATAGCTGCTTTTATAACAGCTTTGGAGACCATAACTGATACCACTATTTTAGCCAATCCAAAGATCATGGCTGTCAATAAACAACTTGGTCAGGTTTATATTGGTACAAAAATTGGTTACCTCGCACAGACAACCCAGACAGATGGTGGCAGTACGACATCAGAAGTTAAGTTTCTTGATACCGGTACAAAGCTTTCATTCAGGCCTTACATAGGCAGTGATGGCTACATTAGAATGGATATTCACCCTAAAGACAGCACTGGTGTTTTAAATGCTGAGGGTGTTCCAAATGAGACATCAACAGAGATTGCAACTAATGTTATTGTCAAGGATGGTGAAACAATAGTAATCGGAGGCTTATTCAGAGATAAAATAGTTTCAGGAATAAGTCAGGTTCCAATCCTCGGTGATATACCTTTAGTTGGTGAAATATTTAAAAAGACATCCGATGATACAGAACGTCAGGAGGTCATTGTTCTTTTGACACCTCATATTATCAAAGATACATATCAAACAGATGGTGCAGAAAGGGAGCAGGATGTTCTTCGTAAGAGAGATGGCGCCAATAAAGGGCTTCATTGGTTCGGCAGAACTAAATTAGTAGAAGATCGTTATGAGAAGGCTGCTAAATACTATGCCAATGGTGACAAGGAAAGTGCACTTAGAGAGCTTGATTGGGTATTGCAGGTTCAGCCTACACATCTTGAATCCATCAGACTCCAGGAGAGGATTTTGAAAGAGTTGTATCCTGATGATGAGAATATCATTGAGCGTGATATTTCAGATAGGGTGGAAGCAGAGGATACTGAAAAGTGGGGCAGGTGGTAATTTTATATGTGAATGGTTTTTAGAAGAATAGGCGGGATCATGAGAATACAGAGAAAAATATTTGTAGTCATCACGTTGTCAGCAGCGTTGATGTTAATAATACAGGGCCTTGCCAGTATCAATGCTGGCTTTGGAGAGAGATTTGCAGGCCAGATGCAGCAATTAGGCCCAGTTGTGTCGGCTTGCTACTTTGTTATCGCAGCAGGAATTGTCTGGTTTGCCTGGAGCTGGTTCAGGACATTGGTTGGAATTGAAAATTTAACTGAATTAGTTAAAAATGGTTCTTCTCCTTCGATCAACTATAAAGATAATTGTTTGGTAGGTTTGAACTTTGCTATCAATAATTTTCTTCAAAACAATCGTCAGGAAATAAATGAAGCTAATGAATTATACCGTGACCTTAAGCTTGATGTTCAACTGTCAGAGCGTAAGAAGTTAAATACCGAGGCGATTATTTACAGTATTAGAGATGCGGTTGTGGTTGTTGACAGCAGTGACCGTGTTGCGATGGCCAATGATGCAGCAGGTAAACTTTTTAGTTTTGATTGTAAGAACATAGAGCTTAGGCCTATAACCGAGCTTGTTGACGTTGATCAAAAAGAATTTATCGATTTTCTTGTAAGCGCAAGAAAAAACAAAGCTAAGGCAACCAGACGTGAATTAAACTTTGCGAGCGATGATGGTGTTCGTACTTTTGATTGTATTGTTTCCTGTATTCATGACAGGAAAGGCAAGGTTTGTGGTGCGGTGGCAGTTCTTCACGATGTTACCCGCGAAAAAGAGATTGCTCAGATGAAGAACGACTTCGTAAGTCATGTATCTCATGAGCTTAAGACGCCTTTGGCATCGATACTTGCCTACTCGGAAATGCTCAACGATGGTGAAGCTAATGACGAGCAAACCAAGCAGGAATTTTATTCGGTAATTCAAACTCAGGCTAAGAGGCTTAATCGTCTGATAGAGGATATTCTTAACATTTCGCGTATTGAATCAGGACTTGTTAAGGTGGAAAAAGAAGCAGTTAGTCTCACGATCACGATCCAGGAACAGCTTCAGATGATCCGCGGTTATGCCGAGGAAAAGAATATAAAAGTTATAAGCCCTGCATCGATAGTTTTCGATCAGGTCTATGTTGATAAAGATATGATCTCTCAGGTTGTTGTAAATTTACTCAGTAATGCAGTGAAGTATACCAGGTCAGGCGGAAAGATAACTATTGCCACCCAGGTTAATGATGCTGATCAGACCGTGAGGGTTAGTGTAACAGATACCGGAGTTGGTATACCGGCAGATGAGGTTGATCATGTGTTTGATAAGTTTTACAGGGTTGGAGCAAATAAAAAGCAGGCCAAGGGTACGGGACTGGGGCTTAACCTTGTAAAACAGATAGTAGAAAAAGTTCATGGTGGTAAGGTTTTTGTTCAGAGCGAAAAAGATGTCGGAAGTACTTTTGGTTTTGAATTACCTTTAGCAACAAGAGAAATGGTTGAATCAGTATAGAAATATTGGAGGCATCAGTGATGACTATCAAAAGAGTCTTAGTAGTTGACGATGAAATACATATTGTACATGTAGTTGCAATAAAGTTGCGTAATAATGGGTATGAAGTTTTAACCGCTGAAAATGGTGAGCAGGCTTATGAAATAGCATCGGTTGAAAAGCCTGATATCATAGTGACAGATTGTCAGATGCCTGTTATGGATGGTCTGGAGCTTGTTAAGAAATTAAGAAGTGATGAGGAACTTAAAAATATTCCGGTTATCATGCTTACCGCGAGAAGTTTCGATATAGACGAAGACATCAAACAAAACCTTAATATTTCAGAATGTCTGAGCAAACCTTTCAGTCCTAAGGAACTCTTGAGAAATATTGAGGATGTTTTGTTTAGCACTGCAACAAATATATAAGCTTAAATTCTGGTATATGAGAGATTGCTATGACAGAGACAACGAAGAATAAATTAGGTTCGATTCAGTTATCTGATTTGAAAAAATTTGGATACAAGATAAATAAATTCAATGCTGACTTTGCGGTATACGGCATTGATGGGCAGCAGTATTTATTTTGTGACTCTGAAAGTTTTGAGAGTGACTTTTCAGCAATAGAGAATAACTGTGCAGAAATTATAAAAGAATATGAATCCGGCAACGATATTGTGATTTCCGGTAAAGACTTTCTGGCGACTGTTTTGCAAATGGGATATGAAAGCGTAGCTGTCGCATATATTGATATAACCGGATTATCTTCTGCTAATCGCCCGAACGAACTAACTGACAAAGAATGTCTCGCCGGCATACTTGAACTTTTTGCGGGAAAATTTCAGGTAGATAATGTATCCAGAAGCCAGATGGAAAAGATCGGCAGTGAGTTATCTTATGTGTATGAAGAATTGTCGATTTTGCATAAGCTTAGTTCGAATATGAAAGTTACTGAGCATAATTCCAACTTTTTGCAGATGGCATGTGATAGTTTGACTGATCTTGTGCATGTTGAGGGAATTGCGGTATTGCTGGAGAAGGTCATTGATGATTCACCTCAGCTTGTTCTCGCAGCGGGTTCTGGGCTTATAGATATAGATTCGAATATGGCAGCTATATTACATAGTAGATTGGTAGAAGAAATCAAACAGGGCAAAGAAGCTTTACTTGATAGTAATATTGAGACACCATATAAATATATCTGGCTTGATAATATAAAAAGTATTATGGCGGTGCCTTTGTTCGGAAAAGACAACAGCAAAATGGGTGCTGGGCAGTTTAAGAAAAATGGTTCTTCTATTACAGGTTTTATGGTTGCTGTAAACAGGTTAGATAAGCCTGATTTTGACAGTATTGACATGAAGCTGTTTAATTCGGTTGCTAACGGCTGTGCAGTGTTTGTTGACAATAGCAGGCTTTTTAAAGACCTTAAAGAACTATTTATAGGTTCATTGAAAGCGCTTGTAAGCAGTATCGATGCCAAAGACAAATATACCAGGGGTCATTCTGAACGGGTAGCCTTTATATCTAAGTGGATAGCTGAAAGGCTTGCTGAAAAACAGCCTATAGATAGTGAGGAAATACACAGAATTTATCTCTCAGGTCTGCTGCATGACGTAGGCAAGATGGGAGTTTCCGAAACGGTTCTTTGCAAAATTGGTCGGCTGACCGACAGTGAATTTGACCATATTAAAAGACATCCTGCTATTGGAGCAAATATTCTAAGCGGAATAAAGCAGATGCGTAAGATTGTGCAAGGTGTGCTTTGTCACCATGAAAGAATTGACGGTAAAGGATATCCGAACGGCTTAAGTGGCGACAAAGTTCCTTTTATCGGTAAGATAATCAGTCTGGCGGATAGTTTTGATGCAATGACTTCAAAAAGAGTTTATCGTGATGCTATGACGATCGAACAAGCTATGTCAGAAATAGAAAAGGGATTAGGCACCCAGTTTGATAAGGAAATCGGTAGAGTATTTATTGACAGTGACGTTTATCAGATGTGGGATGTTATGCAGAACGCTTTTTCTGACATGAATCAAAATAAAGAATTTTCAGATTATGGAGCAGTTGCTGTTGGGACACTTTTAAAATGAAGCTTAAAACACAAGACTACAATAATGTGACAGTTATTGAATTGCAGGGCGAATTCGATGAAGATTTCGCTGAGATTTTTTGCAATAGTATTAAGGGAATAATATCAAGACAAAAAAACGGCATTGTTCTTGATATGGCAGCAGTGGTTTTTATAGATAGTGTAGGCCTTGAGAAACTTTTGTGGGTCAGGGATTATTGTGATGAAAATAATTGCCAGCTGAGAATTGCCGGTCTTGATGATAATTGTAAGACAATTCTTAAGGTGACCCGTCTTAAAGATTCCTTTGACAGTTATGCAGAGCTTGCTGCTGCGGTAAAGAGTTTTGCCTGAGTCGCTGTTTTAATTTATCTCAGTAGAAACTGAGAGAAAAGTTTTTTTTATGAGTCAGTTAGCGATAAAAAACAGATTACAGCTTGGTCAGCTTTTGCTGTCCCATGGGATTGTGACAGCTGAACAAATTGAAAACGCATTAGCTGAGCAGAAGAACAAAGGCCATAATAAGCTCCTCGGTGAGCTGTTGGTAGAGATGGGCTATTGCAGCGAAAACCAGATCGCTTCAGCATTGGCGGAGGCTTATGGTGTCCCTTATGCACAGGTGAGTCCGAAAATATGCGACCCCAAAATTGTCGAATTGCTTGACAGAAATTTTCTTGAAGAACACATAATTCTGCCATTATTCAAGGTTTATGATGTTTTGACAGTTGCGGTTTACGAGCCTACTAACGTATTTATTATCGATGAGATAGAGCGATTAAGCGGCTGTAAGGTTCAAATAGTTTGTGCTACACCTAAAGATATAAAGTCAACATTGCAGTCATATTTGCCTGACGCAAATGTGTTTGTAATTGATGATATAATTGACGATGAAGGGCTTGATGACTTTACTCTGATAGATAATATTCCCCAGGATATAACTAATCTTGAAGAGATAGCAGGTCAGTCTCCGGTAGTTAAGCTGGTGAATTATTTATTGTTTAATGCAGTCAGAGAAAACGCCAGTGATATTCATATTGAACCAGGTGACAAAAGGCTGCGTGTAAGGTATAGGGTCGATGGTCGAATGTACGAAAAAACTCGTCCGCCTTTCCAGATGCATTCTGCGATAGTTTCACGTATTAAAATTATGGCAGACCTTGATATTGCTCAGCGAAGACTCCCGCAAGACGGTAGTATTCATGTTCTTGTTGGAGGCAAGCCTATAGACTTGCGTGTTTCGATTATGCCCGGAAGTTTTGGAGAAAAGGTTGTTATAAGGGTTATCAATCCTCAGAAAATAGTTCTCAATCTTGAATCCCTTGGGTTTACTTACAAAAATCTGCAATTATATCGTGAGATAATGAAATCCCCTAATGGTATGATACTTGTCACTGGGCCGACGGGCTCTGGTAAAAACACTACGCTTTATGCTACGTTGGCAGAGCTTAATAGTGATGAAGTAAACATATGCACAGTCGAGGACCCTGTGGAATGTAGTATGACCAATATAAACCAGTTCCAGGTAAATACAACTGTAGGCTTTGGTTTCTCTAATGCTCTTCGAGGGATGCTCAGGCAGGATCCGGATATAATAATGGTTGGTGAGATTCGTGATGCTGAGACTGCGACTATCTCTATTCAGGCAGCATTGACGGGACATCTTGTTTTCTCTACATTGCATACTAACGATGCACCTGCAGCAGTAACAAGAATGCTCGATCTTGGTGTTGCCACTTATCTTACAAGCGCGTCTCTGATTGCAGTGCTTGCACAGAGACTCGTGAGAAAAATATGTCCTAATTGTAAAACCGAATATGATCCACCGAAGAATATAAGAAAATCTGTTGAAACTATTGGCGGTGAAATTGAAACATATTATCGTGGTATAGGCTGTAAGAAATGCCGTAACACCGGTTATGCGGGGAGAATTGCAGTTCACGAATTATTTGTGCCGGGTGATGATATAGCAACAATGATTAATGAAAATGTAAATCCTAAAGAGATGCGAGTTGAAGCAGAAAAAAAAGGGATGAAGTCTCTTTTAGAAGATGGTTTGGAAAAAGTTAAGGCAGGCATTGTTTCTATCGGAGAAGTGATGCGAATTGCAAATAGTTAAATATTGTGCAGGGTTTGAAAAGTGTCACAGTTAACTACACAAAAAACAGAAGTTAATAGTTCTTCCCCAGGGCGCAGGTCTGCTCCGGAGACAGAGCCTGAAAATCAATATCAGACTGATACGAATTATGCTTTGAGGTCAGTTAATGTCAAAGTCAAAAGCGATGACTTGATAATGTTTGTTACTCAGCTATCGGTAATGCTTGATAGTGGTGTAATACTTAGTGATGCCTTAGATGCTATAATCGAGCAGCTTGAAAATTCAGGTTTTAAATCGGTTTTGGAAGATCTTTCCGAAATTGTTAAATCCGGTGATACTTTTTCACGAGCCCTTGGGGTGTATCCGAAAGTATTTAATTCAATGTTCATAAGTATGGTCAAGGCATCGGAAGAGTCTGGTAAGATGAGTGAGATGTTGGCTGTTTTAAGCAGCTATCTTGAGTTCGAGGCAGAGACGAAAAAGCAAATAAAGGGAGCGATGACGTACCCATTTATTATGGCTTTGATGGCAGTGGCAGCTACAGGGACGTTGATGTTTTTTGTTTTACCGAGATTTATGAAAATTTACGAAACCAAAGGCCAGTCTTTGCCTAAGCTTACACAAATGCTCGTCTCTTTCAGCAAATTCCTCGGCGATCCTGAGAAGCTGACAATAACTGTTACAATGCTGATATGCAGCGGAGTGGGGCTTTACTGGTGGTTGTCTACAGAATCGGGGAAAAAAGCAGTCGATTTTTTGAAAATTCGCATACCGGTAATCGGAACGATGTTTATTGATACTGTGATAACCAGAAGTATGAGGATAATGTCTACCATGCTCAATACCGGGGTTAATGTCCTTGACACAATTGATGTTATTAAGAGTAGTTGCGATAATTACTATTTCCAGCAAATGTGGTCAAATACCGGAGATAAAATATGTGACGGCTATCAGCTCAGCGAATCTATAAAAATATCAGAACATGGCAATCTGGTAGCTCCCGGAATCATCCAGATGCTTAAAGCGGGAGAGGAAAGCGGCAAACTGGGTGAAGTCAGCGACAAAATATCGATCTTTTACAGCAAGAAGCTTGAATGTTCCATAAAGAGCGTTATGTCGCTTATTGAACCGGTTATGATAATTGTGCTTGGTTCGATAATAGGTACGATCGCAATTGCTTTGCTGCTGCCTATATTCAAAATATCCTCAGTAATAACTCAGTAATCGACTCGAAATTAATCCCCCAAAAACCATAAACCCAACCCAGCTCATGGCCACAAACGCCCCCTTACTCAACCCGCACCCCCATAGTTAGCCCTGCGGTTCATCCGCATGGTTTCCTGCTCCTTTAAGTTTCCCCTTTTACTCCGCATAATCCGTGCAATCCGTGGCCAACACACTTTTCTTCATGGCCGCAAATTTCGCATTTGCGAAAAAGCTGACTCCCTCACCCTGTCCACAAGGCCTATCTGCACCAAAAAATTCCGTCTGTAACGGTTATGCCGATTACAGCACCATTTTCCGACAACCAAATTTACATTTTTCGTCATTTCCTGATATTTTTCATCATTTCTTGATATTTTTCGTCATTTCTCGTCATTTCTTGTCATTTCTTGTGATTTCTTGTCATTTCTTGATATTTTTCGTTATTTCTTGTTATTTCTTGTGATTTTTCATCATTTCTTGTCATTTCTCTGAAAAAACTGTAAAAAACCGAAAAAAAGGTGAAAAA
>JAGLTN010000483.1 GCA_023135255.1 Planctomycetota bacterium | reverse complement strand
GATTTTTTCGTTATCTGTTTTTATGAAATGATCAACAGCAAATGCAGCTAAAGCGATGGCGATTGGTAAAAGCAGATGCCATAATCGTTTTTTTGCGGGCAGTACGATGTGAAGTAACAAAATTGTCACTAAAGAGGCCATAGCTACTATCAATAATGGCCAGGGACTTTCACAAATATTTGCCATATTTTTTCCGCTTTATAGATTAGTTTCTCATTGAGGTTATCGGCGAGGGTATTCTTCCTTTTCTTGCGATAAAATCCGGCGCTGCTTTTTGAGCTACTTTCATTATCGGTGCCGAACCAAGGAGCCCGCCAAAATGTACTATATCACCATATTTTTTGCCTGGTACGGGGATCACCCTGACAGATGTTGTTTTATTATTGATCATACCTATAGCCAATTCATCGGCGATTATTGCAGAGAGCACCTCTGATGGTGTATCGCCCGGGACAGCAAACATATCGAGTCCGACAGAACAGACTGCGGTCAGGGCTTCGAGTTTTTCAAGATTAAGTGCGCCGGATTTGACGGCCCGGATCATACCGGAATCTTCACTTACGGGGATGAAAGTTCCGGAGAGTCCGCCGATGTTTCCTGAAGCCATCGCACCACCTTTTTTGACAGCGTCCATGAGCATCGCCAAAGCAGCAGTTGAGCCTGGTAGTCCTATTTGGCTTACGCCCATAGCTTCGATGATCTCTGCGACGGAGTCGCCGGCTGTGGTAGTTGATGCCAGTGAGATATCGACTATACCGAAATCAACTTTCATCAGTTGTGCCATTTCTCTGCCGATAAGTTCGCCGGCACGGGTTATTTTAAATACAGTTCTTTTAATTACTTCTGATAATTGCGTGAGGTCGCAATCGGGGTTTTGCAGTACCACATCCCTGACGACTCCCGGGCCTGAAATTCCGATATTTAGCGAGAAGTCTGGTTCTCCGACGCCGTGATTTGCTCCTGCCATGAAAGGATTATCTTCTGGTACGTTGCAGAATACAGCAATTTTTGCACATCCAATACCGTTTTTGGTTTTGTTGGCGAGTTGTTTTAATATGTGGCCGAACATTTCTATTGCATCCATGTTCATGCCTGTGGTGGTTGTGCCGAAATTCAGGAATCCACAAACTCGTTGAGTTTTTCCCAAAGCCTGTGGGATGGCGTTGATGAAGTTTTTGTCAGATGATGTCATGCCCTTTTGTACGAGAGCGCCAAAGCCTCCAATGAAATCGATATTTGCTTTTTTCGCAGCTGAGTCGAGAGTCTTTGCTAATTTTACGACAGTTGCTTTAGTGTGCGGCAGAGGCTCAAGCAGCAATGAAGCAGGTGTAATTGAAATTCTTCTGTTGGTTATAGGTATGGCGTATTTTTGTTCAATTTCGTCGGCGAATTTATTCAGTTTTTTACCATTTTCGACAATCCTTTTATGTACCCTGTTGCAGAAATTCGTAAGGTTTCTGTCCATGCAGTCTTTCAGGTTTATGCCGAGAGTCACCGTTCTGATATCGAAATGGTGATCGAGGGTCATCTTTACGGTTTCGAATACTTCTTCTACGGTTATTGCCATGATTATATCCTGTGCATTGCTTTGAAAATGTTTTCATTTTGGAATGTGATATTTAGTGACATATCTTTTGCGATCCTGTCGAGTTTTGCTCTTATTTTTTCCATTGAGATATCAGCATTTACGATGTCTGCGGCCATGGTCATGACGAAGTAATCTTCCATGATGTTCTGATTAACGTCAACGATATTTATGTTATGTTTGGCCATAACAACAGCCAGCTTCGCAATTATGCCGACAGTGTCTATGCCGGTGACAGTAAGTATGCATATTTGTGATTTTTTCTTTTTAGCCATTTTCTTCTCCTGCGTAGGGCTTATTTGATATTATTTTGCCAAGTTTTTTTCGTAAGCACTCTGTTTTTGCATGGTTTGTCATATCATGGTTTAAGGCGGTTATGGTAATATAACCATCAACCAGGGCGATGATGTCGGTACACTGCGATTCGTGTTTGTGGTCCCCGCCTTTAAGTTGGAAGACGGTCTGACCAAGGTTGTTTGTGTGTTTTTCATATTTTTCGTGATATCCGCCGATAGATTGCGGAACAATTTTTATCCCTTTCGGTTTGCCAAGTGAAAGGCGAGGTATATTTATATTTATGATTTCACCTGTCTGGATGGGTAATAACTTTTTGAGGGTATCGAGACAATAGTCCGCAGCGGCTTCAAAGTCTATTTTTTCACACGTTGCAAGACTCATGGCGACTGATGGTATGTTAAGAAATGCTGCTTCGATGGCGGCGGCGACAGTCCCGGAGTAGTAGACGTTTATACCGGCATTTGCACCATGGTTTATGCCTGCAACGACGAGGTCTATCTTTTCATCGCATAATTCCATGGCAGCAAGTTTTACACAGTCGGCAGGTGAGCCTTGTACGCTGAATCCGGAGAACAGGTCTGTTTGAGTTTTGCTGAATAGCAAGGGCTCTTGATATGTGATAGAATGACTTGCACCGGATTGACAGCTTGCCGGTGCGACAACTGTTACTTTACCCAGAGTTGTCAGCCTTTTGTAAATTGCTGCCAAACCTGGAGCGAATATTCCATCGTCATTCGTTAACAATATGTGCATGAGCAGATTGTAGTGTGTTGGGCGGGGTATGTCAATTGACAGCTTTACTGTGGCAGGTATAATGGCTTTATTATGAAAAAATATGAAAAAGATGGAAGTTTTACAGCAATGACTCGTCAGCAGGTTCGCAGTGTTGACCGCTGGGCGATAGAGGAAATCGGTATCGCAGGTGTGGTTTTGATGGAGAATGCAGGCAGAAGCTGCGCGGAATTGGCGATAGGTGTGCTGGGTGATGTTGAAAAGCCCTCGGTTACTGTTTTTTGTGGTGTGGGCAACAATGGCGGTGATGGTTATGTTATCGCAAGGCATTTGCTGAATAATGGTTTTAAGGTTACAACTGTGATCTGCGCAGATGTTGATAATATCAAAGGCGATGCCAAGACCAATCTTGATATTTTACATAAAATGAATTACCACGTTGAGATAATGGATATGCAGGGGTGCATGTTAAGCCAGGTTAGTTCCTTTTGCAGCGGTGCGGATATGGTAATCGATTGCATTTTTGGAACGGGGCTGGCTGGTGAGCTTAGGGGGCCTTATCAGGAATTGATAACAGCGATTAATGAGCAGGGCCTTGATATTATGGCTGTCGATATTCCATCAGGGTTGGATTGCGATACGGGCGAGCCCTTGGGGACGGCGATTGAAGCTATGTGCACGGTAACTTTTGTGGCTGTTAAAAAGGGTTTTACTGTTAATGAATCATCGCAGCAATACACCGGCGAAATTTTTGTAGCAGATATTGGAATAGTATACCCTTAAGGGTAGTAAATGTCCGCGAATAAAGCCATAACTTGTTATTTTTAAGTTAT
>JAGLTN010000482.1 GCA_023135255.1 Planctomycetota bacterium | reverse complement strand
AGTTATTTACCCGCGGATAAAGCGAAAAAATTAATTGGGATTGGTATAATAACTCATGAATTTTTTATTATTTTTGAAAGAATCATTTCAATTCGCCAGTCTTTAAAACTTTTAATTTTCGTTTAATTGCAATTTCTTCGCTTGTTTTTAATATGAAATCAGAAACGAAAAATACGGGTAACAGAAGTTTGTCTCTGGGAAAGTTTTAAAATGAGAAATAGCAGAACTAAAATTATGGGGTTTATTATTTGTGTTGTTATTCTCGGCTGGGGTGTTGTTTATTTTGGGCGGGGAAAAGTTAAAAATCACAAAATAACTTCCGGTTGCATGCAGCCAATAAGAGCTGAAAGGAAATTACCTGAGGATCAAGAGGATAAAGCTTTGGACGATAAGCTGATTTTGGTTGAGGTTAAAAAAATAACTAAACATATCAATCAGGAAGAAAACATGGGACAGCTGCAGGAAGAATTGATTGAAGGGCTTTCACTAAGGGCTATTAAGCTGCTCGAATTCCCTCCTCCTGATATTAAAATGGAAATAGCAGATATAAAAACAGGGCCTACTTCTATTAGGGGTATCTACAAATTTCAAAAAGATGAGAAATTGCAGATCAGTTCATATCTTATCGCAAGCGATTTAAAAAATGCTGAGCCTAAAGAGTGGCTTGACCTTGGGACATTCAGCCATGAGACTAAAGATGTGGATGCGGATACAAAAATCTCGACTATCGTACAGAAACAAATCAGTGATGGTAAAACAAGCCTGCAACCAGAAGGCAGGCTTACTATTTCCAGCAGCAAGGTATTATGTTATCCGAACGGCAAGATTATCTCTGCTGATGCGATTGAAATTGACGGAGGCGGTAAAGGATTCTGCTCAACAATCAAAAAAGAATCTTCGACTTCATCAAATCTTATATTCCCAGATCATGAAATAAAGCAGGGGCAAAGCTGGCAAGTGGAAGACGAAAAAAATAAGGCGAATAAAATCACTTTTAAATTTGAAGGTTATTGCACTGTTAACGGAATCGAGTGCATGAAGATAGCTGTAGATTCGACAGTAACGTCATCAGTTGATTACAAGGACGGCTGGGATAAGCAGAATTATCAAATCCAGTGCAATACGCACACAACAGGGGTTTATTATTTTGATTACAAAAAAGGGATAACACAATTAAGCGACCTTACAAGTGAAGTCAAAATTGAAACCGGGTTGCCTCAAAACAATAACACAGAAAATTTGGCTAAATTTTTCAGAAAAGTGACATATGTCGAAAATTAATTTTATCATTTAATCTTTTATAAAGAGAAAGGAAATACCATGAAACTAAACTCAAAAGTTTTTTCTGTACCCAAACTTAGTGGGCCAATCTTTAACAGTAGTTCTAACAGCGATCTCGAATCGCCGGAAAAGTATTGCTGCCCAAGCTTTTGTGCGGATAAATGCCAAGAGTCGTATGTAACATTAGCGATTGCAATTACGCTTTCAGCTGATGTATAGGAAATTGTATTTGTAATCTAAGTTGCCGGAAGAATGCCGGTTATGAATTACTCTTCCGGCAACAAAATTATCGACAAAACAAATCTATTCAATGGTATCAACATGGAAATAAAACATAATTCAGTACTTAAACGCATAAGCCATTTGTGGAAGCAATTCGACAATGGAACAATCTTAGTAAAATATTTGAAAACAATGGATCGGTATTATTTGAACCCGGTATTGGCAAAAGTATGGCTTTGTATTGACGGTAAACGTTCTGTTGAGGAAATTTTCGAAGCAATGAAAAACAATGGCGTGCAACTTTCAAATAAAAACAAGGAACAGCTTTTAGTATTTTTAAATGAACTGTATCAGAAAAACCTGCTTGATAACCCCGGAACAATGTGGCTATCAAAATGAAAAGAAACATAAAAAACATCGTACTTATCGTTGCTCCTTTATCACAAACTCGGCGCAACAAAACTAATAACAACATAAAAATACCACCAATAGGAATTCTGCATCTTGCAAACTATCTGCGAGAAAAATCTTATGATGTTTTCGTGCATGATTTGATGTCGATTCAAACAACTAAGGATAAATTTTTCAAGACCATAATCAAACAGAGACCTGATGTTGTGGGCTTTACGACGTATCCCGATAACTGGAAGAGCACCCGTTATTTAATTAACGAATTAAAAAAAATATGGCCTGGAATTATTACGGTTGCCGGCGGACCTTTGGTAACGTTCAGCTATAACGAATTTATGGAAAAAGTTGAACAGCTTGATTTTGCAGTTTTGCACGAAGGTGAAATCAGTTTTGAGCATCTTCTTTCAACTCTCTCCAAAAACAACCGTCCAGAACTGGCAAAAGTTGAGGGAATATGTTACCGCGACAGTCAAAGCAAAAGAATCATAAAAAATTCCGCAAGAAAACCAATTAAAAACCTTGATGATCTGCCAATCTGTGATGTCGATTTTATTGACATTGATAATTATGCAATGCCATTTTCTATTTCGACAGCAAGAGGATGCCCGGGCAAATGTGTTTTTTGTTCAGCAAATACTATGCACTCGAGCTATCGCAGCAGAAGTATTGAAAGTGTTATGAAACAGATAAAATATTTTATTGACCGTTATGATATAAAAAACTTTTATATTACCGATGACACTTTTACCGCTATAAGAAGCAGGGTTTTTTCTTTTTGCCAAGAATTGAACAAACTCGACAGAAAATTGGGGTGGATGTGCGAAACCAGAGCAGATGCTGTTAATCCGGAGATAGCTGAAGCGATGGCAGGGGCAGGTTGTCACCGAGTGCAGATCGGCCTTGAAAGCAGCAATAATGAGATATTGAAAAAGATCAGAAAAAATGTCACGATAGAACAAATCGAGTATGCGATAAAATGTTTTTACCAGGCAGACATCAGAACATACATTTCTTTTATCTTTGGTCATGCCTGGGACACCATTGAGATAATGAGAAAGCTCATAGATTATGTTGAGCAATTAAAAAAGAAATATAATGTGGCTCCTTTTTTTGGTGTCAATACTCCTTATCCCGGCACTTATCAGTATGAGCACAGCCAGGAGATCGGCCTGAATATTCATTCTCACCGATGGGAAGATTTAAACATGGCAGAGCCTATCATATCAACTGAAAATTTTACAACTGAACAACTTCGTTCAATATATTTTGAAGCAGTTGAAAGACTACAAAGTTAAGAAAGATCATACTAATGATAAAATCTGAAGATGTAATAAAATGTCCAGGAAATTGTTATGTATCGGAAAGAGAAAATGAGAAACTTTTTATATGCGAAAACGAAGGGAAGTGGGTCAAGGTAAATTCAACAGGGGCTCATATAATTGAAGATATTATCGACGGGACAAAAAATATCGATGAGATAATTCATATCTTAACCCGCGAAAATGATTTAGATGCTGAGCTAATCAAGGATGACGTAACTGCTTTTTTAAATAGCCTGGTCAATGTGGGTTTTGGCAGTGTCATAAATAATAAAAAGCCAACCACGACAACAATCTCGCCTCAAAATGATATAAAGATTAAACCGGGCGTAGTATGGATCCACCCTGTCGGCAAATGCAACCTTAGATGTCCATATTGTTATTTTGATTCTAAAAAGACAGACAACGTTAGCCTTTCTGCCGAGCAGCTAAAGCCTTTGCTCGATTATCTTTCAAAATATAATAAAAACAATGAGCATGTAAGACTTATCATATCGGGCGGCGAACCGATGCTCAAACCTGAACTTGTTATTGATATTTTAAAAGAGATACGCTCAAGAGAGTGCTTCAGCTCAATCACGATTTTGTCAAACGGCACGGTCGGCAACGAAGAGCAATGGGCTGAAGTAATGAAACTTGTCGACGGCGTGCAGATATCTATCGACGGAGCTACCGCAGAGACAAATGATATTTTACGATCTAAGGGCAGTTTTGATAAAGCAGTCGCAACTGTAAAAATGCTTAAGAGGATAACAGATAAATTAGTATCAGTAGCATTTACACCAACCAGTTGTAATCACCATGAGATGTGTGAGATGGTTACGCTTTGTGATAGTCTGGCAATAGACCATTTGCAATTCGGACATTTCACACCTGTCGGTCGCGGCAATAAACATCGTGACCTCCAAATCAGCAACTCGCTAATGAAAGAAAAGATTCCTGAAATTCTGATGGCACATGAAAATATAAAAAAGAAAAACACAACTCCAAAGCCAGGCAAAAACAAAATGAACTTAAGCTTTACTTCGTCGTGTTTTTCTGTAATCGCGCGTGGGGGCATAAAGAGAAACTGCGGTATCGGATTAGGGGCTATAAGCATTGCAAACGACGGCAATGTCTATCCGTGTGCCTCGCTTTTCCTGGAAGAGTTCTGCCTTGGGAATATTGCAAAAGACGACATTGAAGAAATATTGCACAAAGCTAATGATATTTCTGATAAATGGAACGTCGACAATACCCAAGTTTGTAAAGACTGCGTTATGAAATATATATGCGGCGGCGGGTGCAGGGCTGCGACTTATTTTACCAACGGCAAGCTAACTTGCTGCGATCCAAACTGGTACAACGAAGATAAAAAAATATGTCAGCGCAGACATGACCTGGAAGAGGCTATGTGGAACTTTGCGGACTACCGTACAATTGAAAAAAATATTGATAACAGCTCGAAAAAATAACTTATGGCAGTATTACCGAATTTTTTTAGTACCCCAGCAGAGAAAATTAAAAGTACTTTTAGAGACGCTGGCAACGCCGTTGGAGATATAAAAAAAATATCCGTGTCGCTCAGACCTTGCCGTTTTAAGGTAATAACACTGGTTCTGATAACGATAGCAACGGCAATACCGCCTCTGGTTACGCCTATCTTTCTCAAGACGATAATTGATACTGCTTATCCGCGAAAAGATATATCCTTACTGATATTTATCTGCGTAAGCTTGGCAGGGTTGAAGATGATTAGTACCACTCTGTCAATTTTTTCAGGTTATCTTTTAACCTACATTCACAATAAGCTGGAATTTAAACTTTCTATGAGGCTGTTCTACGGTCTGCAGAAAATGAACCTGTCAGATATGCTCAGCAAAAGTATCGGCTCATTCATCGAAAGGATAGTAGGTGACAGCAGAATGGTTGTGCAATGTTTGACTTCGATAATTCCGCAATTGGGTTCGGCGGTGTTTACTCTTGTGATAGCATTAATAATAATGTTTAAGCTGGCTGCGTGGATAACAGTACTGGCTTTGGCAACAATACCGCTGAGTTATCTGTTCACGATTATTGTAGCAAAAAAACTGAGGATGCTTAGCCTGGCAAACAGGAATATCAGTGAAAAGATAACCACCTTTACCGCTGAGAGTGCTAAAGGCCTTTTGGTTTCAAAAGTCTTCGGCCTTGATAATAAAAGAAGGCTACAATTTAAAGAGTTGTTGAGGCAAAGGCTGAGGATTATTTTTGCTTCGTGGAAGACCGGGGCATTTT
>JAGLTN010000481.1 GCA_023135255.1 Planctomycetota bacterium | reverse complement strand
AAAATTGGTGACAAAGTAAAAGCTGGTCTTACACCAATGGTAAGGTATAATAGTACGAAGCAGGACCAATAATTAATTTCGTTAATTTGCAGGTTAATTTAAAATACCAAAGCTAAAAAAATGCCAAAACTAAAAACAAAAAGAGCTAAAGAAAAATTACTCAGGCAAATGCGAAAACAAAGGCTCAAATACATAACAATACTGCCCTCACTGATAACACTGATAAATGGTCTATGCGGATTCGCCGCCATCGTATTAGCAAGTCAGGGCCAGTTCACCAAGGCATGTTACACACTCGCGGTAGCAATGATCGCAGATGTCCTCGATGGAAGAGTCGCCAGAATGAGCAAAAGCACCTCAAGCTTCGGCGGACAACTTGACAGCCTTTGCGATATAATAAGCTTCGGGATCGCACCGGCATTTATCGTCCTGAAAATTTTCGAAGCCACAATAGCTGACGTCGAGTTAGCCGTCGCTTTCGACAAACTACTGCATAGATTCCTCTGGCTCGCCGCTGGAACATACATCAGCTGTACCGCAATAAGACTTGCAAGATTCAACGTTGAAAACGAAGAAGACGAATCTTCACACATGAGTTTCATAGGCCTGCCAAGCCCTGCTGCAGCGGGTGTCATCATCACTTTGATAGTTTTCAAAAATCAGACTCTCGCGGAATGGGTTACCAAGAAACAAACTTACGATCTGATCTCTGATATCATCGTATACTCCCTGCCCATTATCACGTTCGCCGTTGGAATACTAATGGTAAGCCGGGTCAGATACTCACACATTGTCAATCAGCACCTGAGAGGCAAAAAGCCTTTCGCCTATTTCATCTGGATAATAATTATAATAGGCCTGGCGGTCTGGTACCTGCAACCCGCGGCAATGGTGATTTTCTGCGGATTTGCTGCAAGTGGATTGTTAAGGCTGTTCTATATAAAATTCATACATAAAAAAAGCGATTATCAGATAACCGCTGAACAACTCAAATTAGATGCCGTCAATGCCCGGGAAAATGACCCGAAGATTGACGACATCGAATAAAAAACATATCACTACTGTTTAACTGCTGTAGTGTCGAAATCTCGCTGCCTTATGCTGGTTTTATTGATCTGATGGTAGTTCTCAACGACATTGCAGAGCCGTTTAAGCGTTCCCATCCCCTCGTCGCTTGCCTCAAGACCTACGATCTGAAGACCAAGACAATAATTAGCCCCATCTGCTGTTGGCAGAACATTTCTTATCTGAGCAGTAAACATCAAAGGCTTGTCATAGGGCATCGGCGTAAATTTAACACCGATAAATTGTCCCTTATTAAAATCAAATTCCTTCGCAGCACTTACCACTACCTGTGCTCCGCCTGCTGAAATATCCACCAGCTTGCCGTGAGAACAGCTCTCAGCCTCAGATACCTTGTTGTCGTCGCTGCACCTGCGATGCCAGAACATTGCATCAACACAAAGTTCAGCTGGAATAGCAACCCTGAAATAGCTTCGACGACTTATAACATTAATCTTTGGCGGTATCAAAACCGCTACTTTACCGCCGCTATTGGGGCGATCTCCTGCCAGCAGATCCATCACGGTAGACTCAAAAACAAATTTACCATAACCATACTTTACAGACAAACCGATCGACTGGCCTATCTTAACATTGATAGGATATGGTTTTTTCCTCGGCGAAGCTTCCATGATAAAC
>JAGLTN010000480.1 GCA_023135255.1 Planctomycetota bacterium | reverse complement strand
GGGTAGTAAATGTCCGCGAGTAAAACCGTAACTTGTTATCTTTGAGTTATTTACCCGCGGATAAACGGACAAATTTAATTGGGATCAGTATATTTACCCGCGGATAAACGGAGAAATTCAATTAGGATCAGTATAGTTAAAAAAATGTGACTGACCAACCAATGTTTCATGTCGGCCTTATATACAGCGTCAATGGAAGTGTTTAAGACAAACTGCCGAAAAGTTAATCGAGGCTACGCCTGATAACCGCAGCAGCTGAGAAATTCTGTGTTATGTTACCGTCAGAGACTGTCATGGAAATCTGCACACTTTTTGCATAGAGGCCATCATCATCAGTAGGCGTTTTGCTGAAAGTCATTGCGGTAACATTTTCACAAAGCGTATAGCTCACTGAGGTACTGTTATCGATAAGATAAAGTGTGTCATCTGAACTATTGTAGCTGTAGGTCATTCTGTTGTCGTCTTTGTCAAAGAAGGAACATTGGTGCCCAGGATCATTTGCGTCCACAAGTGAAGCGGTTCTAAGCTGGGTAGTAATTCTATACAATGCCTGTCTCGCACTATTGACGGTATCAAAAATGCTTTTGTTTTCCTTATAGTTCATAGCTGAAGCATTAATGGCTATTGCAACAGCTGTAAGCATAAGCACAGTTATCGCCAATGAAATAAGCAGCTCTACAATAGTAAATCCAGCTTTATGTTTTTTGGTGCTCATTTTATTTTTTCCTTTAATATGTCGCTCTTATCCAACTGGCAGAGGTAATCGGCTTAGAGTTCAAAAATATAGCCACCGTCACTCTTACAAAGCCTGTAGTACCATCATTAACCACTGTTTGAAAATCAGAAGCACTTACATATTGAATAGTAACTTTCTGGGTAAAAGACGAAAAGTCACTCAAGCTGACCCGCTCGGAATTAATGGGCGGAGAAAACTCACTGCCCAGACCATCACTGCCATCAAAGTCGTCCAGGTCGTCATAGTCTGCCAGTGCCGATTCTTCGGGGCCAAATGTTGTCCCGCCATTCGGGTCAGATATGGGCAACAGTCTGGTCATTTCCCTGATCTGCTCAATCAAAAATTCACTGGTAGATAATTTGACGCCATAGTCATTGGTAGACGTAAAAGAACTATTAGCGGCTATCAGCGATACTAATGCGATGCCGACTATGACAATAGCAACCAATACTTCGACAAGTGTAAAACCTTGTTTATTCATTTGAGCCCCCCTTTTGGCCCTGTTTGATGGTTTATTTGCCGGAAACAAGACTTGACATCCTGAATATAGGCAGCATGATACTCATCGCGATAAAACCAACAAGCACACCCATCAAAACGATCATTATAGGTTCGATCATAGATGTCACTGTCTTGATAACAGTTCGCAGTTCCCTGGCGTAAAATTCAGCAACATCTTTCAGCACATCGCTCATCGTACCGGAATCTTCACCACTTCTTATCATCTGAACAACATCAGGAGGCATCAGAGTATATTTTGAAAGGCTTGCGGCGATCTTCTTCCCCTGCCTGACTTCATCATAAACACTAAGCCACATTTCCTTATAAAGAACATTTCCGGAAATCTGGGCGGTTATTGAAATAGTATCTAAAATAGGAACGCCCGCATGAGAAAGCACACCCATCGTATGCAGCCCCCTGGTAATATAGATGCATCTGCACAGCTTCTTTATTACCGGTAAAACCAGTTTTGCCTTGTCCCACCAATGCCTGCCAATTTGTGTATTTATAAAATACATAAAGCCCCAGATAACAGCACCGACACCAAGAATAACACAATACCAATAGGTTCTCAAAAATGCGCTGCTGCCCATA
This sequence comes from Planctomycetota bacterium, assembly GCA_023135255.1. Taxonomy (GTDB): domain Bacteria; phylum Planctomycetota; class Phycisphaerae; order Sedimentisphaerales; family Anaerobacaceae; genus JAGLTN01. The sequence continues at coordinate 2,316 of JAGLTN010000480.1, read as the reverse complement.
AGTATTTTTGTCGGAGTCGGCAGATACTGCTCTTTGCCGGCAAAAATTGTTGTAAATTTAGGCAAAACAAAGCAAAGCAGAAAAATAGTTACCGATATCGCCATTGTAGCAATAATCATCGGATATGCCATCGCACCTTTGATCTGTGAACGCGTGTCAGCTTCCTGGTCAAGATAACCTGCCAGCTTTTGCAGCATGTCACTAAGTGAACCGGATATCTCAGCAGCAGCAACCATGTTTACATAGAGATTGCTAAAAATATCAGGATATTCTGCCAATGCCTGTGAAAAGCTTTGCCCGGATTCGATCCGTTCTTTAAGATCAACAATAATCCTTTTGAATTTCTGATTAGTCTGCTGTTCAGCAATAGACTCAAAAGCCTCCTGCAGGCTTATTCCCGCACGCACCATAACAGCAAGCTGATTTGTAAAACTCAAGATATCTTTACTGTTGGGGCCAAACTCAACCCTGAAATTCTGCATCTTCTCAAGAATAGTTTCCTGGCTTTTACCAGTTGACGCATTGTGACTGTGTGTCTTTCTTGAAAGTTCAGCCACAGCTGTAGTATTGCCGCTATCAAACATTTTTTACCACCCCCACAAAACTCCTGAAATTCAGGTTGATTAAGCAACCTCACAAGCCACATTGCTCTCGGCAAGTATCTTGTCCATCTTGCCCGGGTTGCTCGATCTTGTCACTGCTTCTTCTCTGTCAATAAATCCCTTACTATACATATCCGCTATGCTATGGTCCATGCTCTGCATTCCAAGCCTGCGGGATGTTTCGATTATATTAGGTATTTCATAAATCCGGTTCTCACGGATACAGTTTCGCACCGCTGATGTGCAAAGCAATATCTCGGTACATGGAACCATACCAGGCTGATCGACCCTCTTAAACAAGGTCTGGGAAATAACCGCCTGTAAAGTATTAGCCAACATCGTTCGGATCTGACTTTGCTGACCGGAAGGATAAATATCAACAATACGCTCAATAGTTTGAGGAGCATTGACTGTATGAAGCGTGCTGAAAACGAGATGCCCTGTCTCAGCAGCAGTTATTGTCGAGCTTGTCGTCTCAAGGTCACGCATTTCACCAACCATAATTATATCCGGGTCCTGACGTAATACATGCCTGAGACCGCTCGCAAAATCAGGACAGTCAAAACCGATCTCCCGCTGTTCTATCATACTGCGCTGATTACTCAAAGCATACTCAACAGGGTCTTCAAGAGTAATAATACGCTTTTTGTATTTACGATTTATCACACCTACCATCGCAGCCAACGATGTACTTTTACCGGAACCTGTATGGCCTGTAACAAGCACAAGACCTCTTGGCAAATCAGTAAGCTCTTTTACTATAGGCGGAAGATGAAGGTCTTCAATTTCAGGTATTTTACTCGGGATCACTCTAAATGAAAGAGCAATGGTATCACGCTGATAATGTGCATTAACACGAAATCTGCAACCATTAGCTATCTTAGTGGAAAAATCGAGATCCCTGTTTTCTTCAAATATTTTGAATCTTTCTTCCCCAACCATGTCAATCACCATCTGTTTAGCAATTTCATCGGTAATGATTGGGAAATCCAACTCGACAAGTTCTGTATTCTTCCTGACAATCGGCGGCAACCCAACATTAATATGAATGTCACTTGCCCCTTTTTCGACTGCCCTGCCTAAAATTTCCTTGATATCCAGCATGTATTTTCTCCTGTCACTGAAAAACTTACTTTATATTCTCAACAAAAACTTCATCTTCAATTTTCCCATAAACCTCAGTAACCCTGAGCACTTCCTCTATTGTAGTCAGGCCTTTTTTGACCTTTTTAATACCATCATCGTACAAACTGTCTGAACCTGCCTTCATAAAAGCATGTCTCATATTGACCACAGAAGAATCTTTATTGATCATGTCACGAAAAGACTCATCGATAACAAGCAACTCATAAATACCAACTCGACCTGAATAGCCCGACCCTCTGCAGGCATCACAACCGACTCCATGATACAATTCACCCTTTTTTATACCGGCCTTTTCTATATTTTTGCGCATCTTCTCAGGCACTTTGTAAACTTCCCTGCACTCGGGGCAAATCCTTCGAACAAGCCTCTGTGCTAATACCGCATTCAAAGAAGCTGCTATCAAATACGGATCTATCCCGATATTTACAAGCCTGGTGACAGAACTGGGCGCATCGTTCGTATGCAATGTCGAAAGTACAAGGTGTCCTGTCAATGCTGCCTGAACCGCGACTCTGGCAGTTTCATTGTCCCTTATCTCACCGATCATTATTATATCCGGGTCCTGACG
>JAGLTN010000048.1 GCA_023135255.1 Planctomycetota bacterium | reverse complement strand
TAATGAAGCAGATCAGGCGAAGGACCCGTGTGGTTGGAGCTTTCCCTGACGGCAACAGTGCTGTTATGTTGGCTGCTGCTCGATTGAGGCATATAGCCGGGACGCAGTGGGGTAGTAAGCGATATATGAATATGGATAGATTAAAAGAATTGAAACAAGAAAGGTTGCTGGAATTAGAAATGGTCGCCTGATAGACCGATAAAAAAATCGCCACCCCATGGGGTGGCAGGCAAAGGAAACCCTAACCATTGAAAGAACTATAATAAAATGTGCGAAAGATTCTTGACACTCCCAAGGTATTAGGCTATCTGTTCGGGATTGGAAACTTGATATTCGGAAAAATTAAAACTGGAGTAATCTGGTTAGCCCCAGGGATAGGCTGTACTTTTATAACCGTATGGTACATAAAAAAAAATGACCGCAGATAATACGGAGATTCATAGCTAATTGTATTAATGCATCTTTAACTAAGATGGGTATATATACTACCTTGCGACAAGAAAGGCGATTTTGTAATGAGTTCTTTCCTTAGTCATTGTAATGACAGTGAACGGGTATTTGAAAGATTACGCAGACTCTACGAGCGGCGCGACCAAAATATTATTTGTGTTAAAATGAATGTTCAGAGTTTAGTGATTGCGGAATTTGCCAAAACACACAAAGAAGGTTTCTGTGAATATCCTGACATTCAGGAACGTGTCAAATTCTGGGATGCTTATACTAAGGAACATTTGCCGATAAGAGATGATTCTGTTCCCAGTGCACAAATTAAAGAAATGGATCAGGGATTGATTGGCGGCCTGTTTGATGGTGATGTAAGATTTCTCTGCGATCCAGCTACTGGGCATATATCATCTATGGTTTACCCTGTACTTAAGGATTGGATCGAATTTGATAATCTGTCATTTAGTACTGATCATCAATGGTATCACAGGTACACAAGTCAGATAGATGCTTTCGTTAATAATTCCAGCGGTAAGTATGGCATTAGCCACTTGATAGCTATAAACGGACTCAATTTTATATTTGAATTGGTGGGAGCAACCGCGACTTATATGGCGGTGGAAGATCAGCCCGAAATGGTACAAAAGGCTATTGATTTGGGATACAAAGTTAATCTACAGGTTCAGAGAGATTTTTTCGATAAAGTTCCACTTGTCAATTCAGGCACATGCAGTAACTATGCCCAATGGATTCCTGGCAAAATAGTATCAGAAAGTGTGGATCCATTTCATATGACATCTGTAGATTATTTTGAAAAATGGGGACGGGAACCTATAGAAAGATTGTTTGCACAGTTCGATGGAGGCATGGTGCATATTCATGGTAATGGCCGCCATTTATTCGAAGCGGTCTCGACAATAAAAGGACTTAAAACAATATGGTTAGGCGACGATATAGGCTACCCGCCTGCTTTTGAAATCTTAGCCGATATAAGAAAACGAGTGGGTGACACTCCACTGGTCTGTACAGTTAAATTTCAAGATTTTTGTCAAACTTTCAAAAAGCAAAAACTAATAGGCGGTGTCTTCTACAATGTTACTGATGTTCCTGACATTACTACTGCCAACAAATGCATGGATACGGTTCGTAATGAAGTTTTAGCATAGACATAGTGAATATACCATGAAAAATATTCCAAGAATTTGTCTGATTCTCGAATCGTCACGAAGCTCCGGTCGGGATTTAATGAGGGGAATTAGTAAGTATGCCAGCATTCACGGGCCGTGGGCATTCGACATTTCTTCTCCACTCTGGATATCAAAAAGCTACAAAAATACATGGTTTAAGTATATCAGGAAATGGAATCCCAACGGCATTATAATGCGGGAAATCGAAGGCATGGATGATATCTAC
>JAGLTN010000479.1 GCA_023135255.1 Planctomycetota bacterium | reverse complement strand
CCATTGCTCTGCGTTTTTCAGCTTCTGCTTTAGCACGTCTCATGTCAGCTTCCGCCTGGGCAGCCTGTAATTGAGCACCGACGTTTTCTCCTACATCTACGTCAGCGATATCAATAGAAAGTATTTCATAGGCAGTCCCTGCATCAAGGCCTTTAGAAAGTACAGCTTTTGAAATTCCATCAGGGTTCTCAAGCACGCTTTTGTATGTGATAGCTGAGCCTATGGTTGTCACTATACCTTCGCCTACACGAGCGATAATTGTTTCTTCGGTCGCACCACCGATAAGTCTTTCGATGTTTGCACGGACAGTAACTCTGGCTTTTGCTTTTAACTGAATACCATCCTGGGCGACAGCATCGATCGTTTGTCGTCCTCCTTCTGGATTGGGGCAGTCAATAACTTTTGGGTTTACGCTTGTCTGAACCGCTTCGAGGATGTCACGCCCTGCCAGGTCAATTGCGGTCGCTGTTGTCAGTGACAGGTCAATATTGGCACGGTTAGCTGCGATCAGTGCACGGACAACTGTTGGGACACGTCCGCCTGCAAGATAGTGACTTTCCAGGTCCCTGGTGGTTACGTGCAAACCAGCCTGGATAGCGGTTATTTTGCTTAGAACAATTATTTTCATATCGACTTTTCTAAGCCACATACCAATTAGTTCAGAAAATTTAACATCCGCACGTGAAAACCATGCCTGCAACCAAAGCCTAAAGAATTTTATGACAAAAAATAAGCAAAGAAGAAACAGAAAACCAACAAACACGACGGCAGCCAGAATGACTATATTCATCGGATCGCCTACTGCCGAAATTATATCTTTAAGATTGTACATTTATATACCCTTTCATTAAGTATTAAGTATTATCTTTTATGCGAACGGTTAACTGAGTTCCTTCCACATGAATCACTTCTACGAGATTATCTTTTTCAACATATCCTGATTCTGCAACACATTCAAGCCTTTGTCCAGTAAAATCACACATTCCAACCGGCCTAAGCGGTGTAACTACTTGGCCTTGTTTGCCGAGCATCTGCTTTAGATGAGGGGTATCCGGGATGGCATCGCCCTTTTGCCTTTGTGGCGGAGCAAGGATCACGGATTTGCCGAATTTTGTTTTTGGCAGTATTTTATATGCTGTTATTAAAACAGTTGGAATCATTATTACAGCTATTACTACTCCGATCCAACCAGCGACGATGCTGTTGTTGAAAAAGATAGCAACGCCTGCGACAAGACTTAGAAAAGCCATTATACCCAGCACCCCCCCGCTTGGTATGAAGACTTCCGCTATTATCAAAGAAGCTGAAATAAAATATAAAAACACAGCAAAAAGAAGCCACCAATCCATAATATTACCCTTCATTATTCTATAATGGTTTTACAATTACTTTGTTGCCTGCAATATTTACTATTTGCACTTTAGTGTCTTTCTCAATGAACTGAGCTATAGCGACAACATCTACGATTGCGGATTCAAACTTTGCTTTCCCTGTAGGTCTTAAAGTAGAGATAACCAGACCAACGTCACCAACGGCTACAGAGATTTCTTCTGAAAGCATGGGTGCTGTCATGCTGGGTTTGACTTGTTCGGGTGTCGGCGTTGTCGGGGACAGCATCAGACCGCTGAAGAATTGCAATTTTGACTTTGGCAGATATTTAGTGATCCAGTATGCAATTATGAGAAATCCCCCAAAGCCGAGCAACAAACCAAGTGAGCCGTTTATAAATATTTGCCAATCTAAATCTGTTTTAGGCCAGGGTATCTCATCCGGAGCATTTTTGATAAGCATACCAAAAAAGCCCGCAAAAATAAATAATACGCCGAGCGAACCCGCTATGCCGAAGCCAGGTAAGACCAGCAATTCTATCAGCAGAAGAGTGATTCCGACTATCAGCATCGCCACTTCTACCCAGTTGGCAAGACCTGTAAGATGTTTACTGCCTACGATGACAACAATACATATAAGAGCAACCAAGCCCGGCAAACCGACGCCAGGAGAGTTTAGTTCCATGTACACCCCTAACATAGTCAGCATTACCAGTATGCCCATGACTGCGGGCGAATTTATCCATCTGACCAGTTCTTCTGACCAGTTTGTTTTTAATACCTGGGGTTCGGCTTCGAAAGTAATGTTGTCAGTTTGAGCAATAAAATCGAGAGCTGCGTTTAAGTCTTTTACTTCGGCTGATGCTATATTGTATTCGACGGCATCGGCAGCAGTTAATGTAAGCAGCTTATCGGTTTCGACGATAATTCTTTTATTTTCAAGGTCATATTTATTCGGGTCCTTAGGAAGGTTTATAGTTTCAAAAAATTCATTTTTTCCTGTTTCTAAATTTTTAATCTTATAAACTTCGATCTGAATAGTAACCATCGCTTTTAAGAGAGCATCGGGGTATCCATTAGACTGGGCAGCGTTGGTGAAAGCTGCGCGTGTGACGGTTTCGATTTTTTCACGTTTTACCCCGGTAAGCTCACCTTGTATTGAAATCGGCGCACAATCACCAATAGTAGCTTTTTCCTTCATTATGATTCTTTCACAGGCAACGCTTATCATTGCGCCGGCGGAAATAGCTTTTAGTGATACATAGGCTGTTGTTTTGGCTTTGGGGTTTACTTCGTGAAGAAAGTAGTTAGAGATATCGAATGCGGCGAACAAATCTCCGCCATATGTATCAATATCGTAGATAAGGTATTCGACGCCTTGGTCGAGAGCTAATTGTGTCCTGCGTTTGATCGATCGGTATAAACCATCGTCAATCATATTATGGCAGGTTATAACGGCTGCTTTGGTTGGTAAGGAATTTGAGTCAGCAACAATCTGGTTGTTCTGTTGCGCAAACAGAGCTGAAACCGGCAACATCATCAAAACAACAATAATTTTCAGCAGTGAACTTTTCATATCTACATTCTACCTTTGTAAATTTTAAGTTGCAACTATTGTTTTTATACCCTTCATGGTAAGAAATTTCCGCGGATAAACG
>JAGLTN010000478.1 GCA_023135255.1 Planctomycetota bacterium | reverse complement strand
CCTTGCCAGAAGCCAAAAATCTTCTGCTTGCTGCTCAAGAGCAATTATCAGAACTACCCTTTATTTTTCAGACACTGATAGCCGTAATGGGCGATCAGGTTGTCTAAAATCACCATTGCTGTAGAATTTTCAGCTACAGGCCAAATTCTGCCTGCGATAGTGGCATCACGTCTTGTGATTGCCTCGAGGTCTTTATTTTCAAGTGTGTATTTATCAATGGTATGTTGAGGCCTATCAATTGTCGGAGTTGGTTTTACCGCTATTTTTACGACGATATTCTGACCGGAGCTTAAACCGCCGGTAATTCCGCCCGCATTGTTACTGTCGAAAACTACCTTACCGTCTTTTGAGTGCATCTGGTCATTAGACTCGTAGCCGGTCATATCTTTTACCGCAAATCCTGCTCCGACTTCGACGCCTTTAACCGCGCCTATGCCAAGCATTCTGCCGAGTTCACCGTCAAGCTTATCGAATACCGGCTCACCAAGCCCTACTGGAACTCCTGTTACAACAACTTCAACTATGCCGCCGCACGAATCGCCCGTAGCGCTGATCTTATTCGTGGCATCTATCATCGCAGTAGCAGCATCGAGATCAGGACAGCAGAGTATATGGTCAACGCCATATTTTTCTTTGATAGCAGCAGGAACAATTTTCGGTGCCTTGTCACGAATAGCATCGATCTCTTTTTCGATTTCCGCCAGGATAGTTGCTTTTTCGAGGAATCTCATCTCAGGATTGATCCTGCCCTTTACATAAACCTCCTGATAGAACGGGTCATAGTCCCATCTCATCTGTTTATAATTTTCGGTGTACTGGAATGCTTTATCATGATCGACATCCGGGCATTTAACGCCGGCAAGTTCCTTGACATAGGAAAAGACATTTATTCCGCATTTTTTCAGAATTTTTTTGGCGACATAACCGGCAGCTACGATAGTGGAAGTATATCTGCCACTGAAAAAACCTGCACCGATAGCATCGTCATCCGGACCATACTTTATAAACGAAGCATAGGACGCATGACCTGGTCTTGGTGTGCGGTTGGTGTCCTGGTATTGCTTGA
>JAGLTN010000477.1 GCA_023135255.1 Planctomycetota bacterium | reverse complement strand
AGTCTAAGGAATGGAAAATGGATGATGTCAGCTTCAGGCAGTTCAAATTAAAAACTATGCTGAAAAAAGGCGTTCATCTGACGAGTGAAGATATTGAAGAGATAAAGATGAAATGTAATAAAGCGGCATATACCCTTTGATTGGGTTTATTATAAAGGAAAATTAAATATGACAAGCGGTTTACGTAAATTAGTGTTTTTTGTGCTGTTGCTTGGCGTTACATACGCGGCTTATCAGTTTATGATAAAACCCGCTAATGCTAACCTTGCTCAACAGAAAAAACGATTAGATGCCAAGCTGGCAAAACTAGAAGAATTTGAAAGAGCTACCGCTAAGGCGGAGAATCTTAATGAGCAGATCGAACAGCTTGAAGAAGCAGTCAGTTTTTTTGAGAGTAAGCTGCCGCCTAAGAGCCAGATATACAATGTTCTGGAGCAGGTGACAGTAATTGCCCAGGAAAAAGGGTTAAGGCCTAAGACTATACGAACTATGAAGGAGAAGAATAACAGCGGTTATATTGAGCAGCCTTTGAAAATGGAACTGGTGGGTAATTTTGGTTCCTTTTACTCTTTTTTGTTAGAGCTGGAAAAGTTGCCGAGGATAATGAAGATACGTGATCTTAAATTGAAGAGTAATACCAAGAAAGATAGCGAGATATCCGCGGACTTTGTATTAAGCATATTTTTCCAGAATAAAATCAGTTAAACAGATTTTTATGGAGTAAACAATGTTACCATTTATGAAAGAACAAAATTCACATGAAAAGTCTTCACAAGGCCCGGTTGAAAATAAAGACAATACTTCGTCGACATTAAAGAATTTTCAGAGTGAGGATTTTTTAACGGTATCTACACACAGCAAGACTGTGCGAAAAAGTACTACAGCACTGGGTGTGTTGTTTGCGATAGGAATTTTGGCTTTATTTTTCATGATTAAAAAGTCATCTCCTATACCTGCCTCTGCTGAAGCCAAAACCGAAGACGCTAAAATCGAAATGGCGATAGGTCGTCTTACCGGTGTCAGTTCTGAAATGGTTACCAGGATGGATCAGGTTGTTCAGAAATTTTATGAGTTTTCTGATGTTAAGCAGGTTAAGATTAATGAGCTTGCAAAAGATCCATTCGCGCACGATATTTTCCCAGGCAATTTTAAGGGATTGGATGTGGATAATAATGTTATAGATATGGACGCAATAAATGCGAAAAGGCTCAAAGACCTTCAATTTTATAGTATTATGAGTTCAGGGGATTCTGAGGATAAATATTGTTGTATGATCAATGATAAAATTCTTTATGAAGGTGATGAGATAAGCGGTTTTAAGATTATCCGGATAAGTGAAAATTCTGTGAGTCTTAAGCTGGGTGAAAATGAGTTTACTTTAAAGTTAGAAGAATGAAATTACCTTTTGATGCTGAAAAAAAGAAGAATAATCTGTTAAGCCTGTTTGGCAAGACAGATGATGTTGCTGAGCAGTTTAGTGCTGACGATCAGTCAATACCAGGCTTGAGCGATCTGTACCTGCCTCAAGAGCAGGAAATTGAAGAAGAACCCTGTCGTGAGGAGGATATTGCCGACGTTCTGCTTAGTATGGGGCGTATTTCACAAGAGCAATATACGTCAATAAGGCAAGCGGGAAATGAGAATCGCAATTTGAATATTAAGGACTATCTGCTCTCTTCAGGACAGATAACCGAGGTCGACTTGCAGGCAGCAGAGGCTCATATTTATGGTTTTGAATTTCGTGAGATACATTCTGAGGACGTATCTACCCAGGCTTATGAGAAACTTGATGTAGAGTTTATAAAGTCTAATTATATTCTGCCCGTGACAATTGAAGACGGAGTGCTCGTGCTGGCAGTGGCGGATCCATCTGATCTGTTTACGATAGAAGATGTTAAAAGACGTACTCAGATGGAGCTTCGCGTTGTTGTTTGCAGCAGGAGCGATATCAGGGCAGTATGTGAATCTTTTGAACAGCAGCAACAGATAGATTATTGCGTTGATGATATAATAAGCGATATGGTCGAGGTGGAAGTTGTTCAGGATAAGTCAGATGAATCTGATGACCTTGAGCAAATGGCAGGTCAGTCGCCTGTAATTAAGTTCGTAAACTATCTTATCAGCAATGCTATAAAAGAAGGTGTAAGTGATATTCATATTGAGCCTAAGAGCAAGTTTACAAAAATAAGGCACAGGATAGATGGTATTCTTTTTGAGGCTATGCAGGCTCCCTTGAAGATGCACCCCGCGATCGTATCTCGAATTAAGATTATGTCGAATCTTGATATCTCCGAACGCAGACTTCCACAGGATGGTAAGATCGCTGTTATTGTCGGCGGCAGGGGGGTCGATCTTCGAATATCAATTTTGCCAACGAACAATGGTGAAAAGGTTGTTATTCGTGTTCTTGATAGTAAGTCCATATTGAGAGGTCTTGATGAGCTTGGTATGGAAACCAAAGCTATGGAGGCATTTGAAGATCAAATAATGTTGCCTCACGGCATTTTGCTTGTAACCGGACCTACAGGTTCTGGTAAGAGTACAACTTTGTATTCGGCTATCGCTCAGATGGATGGCGAGAAGATGAATATATCTACCGTTGAGGACCCTGTTGAATATGAGCTTGGGTTTTGTAACCAGGTTCAGGTGAATGAAAGGATAGACTTTACTTTTGCTTCAGCGCTTAGAAGCCTTCTTCGTCAGGACCCGGATATAATAATG
>JAGLTN010000476.1 GCA_023135255.1 Planctomycetota bacterium | reverse complement strand
AGTTAGCAAGGGGTATTACATTTCTTAATCCCTCAGGTATTGAAATAGGAGATAATGTTTATATTGCAACTGGGTGCTGGCTTGATGGTATGGGAAAGTTGAAAATAGAAAGTGAAGTTGAGTTAAGTCCCTTTGTAGTAATAGCAACAAGTTCTCATTGTTTTGAGGGAGATTCTGTGCGGTTTGGAGGCTCGAAATTAGGATCTGTTAGAATAGGTAAAGGTTCTTGGATTGCTTCTCATTCAGTAATAGTGGCAGGGGCTAAAGTAGGTTCTGGTTGTATCATCGGCGCTAACTCTGTTGTGAGTAAGGATATACCAAACAATGTTTTTGCTGGTGGTGTACCGGCAAAAGTAATTGCTGAAAGAAAAAACAACAGCCCTGATCTTTTTTCAAGGTTTGAATAATCCTATTTTGATTGGTTTGATGTGAAATATAGAATTTGTGTTATAACTACTGTATCAGCGTCAATTAAAGCCTTTTATAAAGGACAACTGGAAGAATTTAACAAAGCAGGATTTGAAACAACCGTAATATGCGGTAAGGATGAAAAACTTAAAGATTTTTTGCCAGAAGAAACAAATTATATCCCTGTTAATTTTTCAAGAAAAATAAGCATTTTGCAGGATTTGAAAAGCTTATTTGTTTTGTACAAGATATTTAAGAAAAACAAATATGATATTGTTCAATACAGCACTCCAAAAGCATCTTTGATAGCTGCTATCGCATCTTTTTTCGCCAGAATGCCTATTCGTATTTACATCTTATGGGGATTGTATTACATGGGACAAAAAGGCTTTAAACGAAAATTGTTTAAATATTTTGAAAAAATCATATCAAAAATTAGCCATATAATTTTACCAATAGCACATGAAATGGTTGGCTTTGCAATTGATGAAAATTTGGGTAAAAAAGAAAAATATAAAGTAATGCTTAATGGCAGCGCATGTGGAGTAGACTTAGAAACTTTTAATCCTGAAAAATGGAAACCCTTTAGAAATAAGATCAGAAATGAATTACATGTACTAGAAGATGGAGTAGTAATTGGCACAGTTGCAAGACTTACGGGAGACAAAGGGATAAATGAACTTGTTCAAGCATTCAATGAGATTTCCAATGAAATACCCAAAGCATATCTTTTATTAGTTGGTGATCAGGAAGAAAAAGATAGACTCTTACCAGCAACCGAACGAATTATTAATATGAATCCACGCATAAGATCTGTTGGATGGCAAGATGATCCTTTGCCATATTATTCAACGATGGATATTTTTTGCTTACCTACTTATCGAGAGGGATTTGGTGAGGTTAATTTGGAAGCGCAAGCAATGGGGCTTCCTGTTGTTTCAACTGATGTGATCGGTCCAAGAGAGTCAGTTGAAAACAATTCTACTGGTTATTTGATTGAATCCCAAAAAAGTGAAGCCTTACTTGAACCTTTAAGGCAACTTTTGACTAATCAAGAACTACGGACCAAATTTGGTATTGCTGGCAGAAAAAGAGTTATCGAAAAATTTGATAGAAAAGAAATGATAAAAGCAATAATTGAGCATAGACTATCATTATTAGAAAAATCAAAACAAAATGATAACTAACTTTCAAAAACAATATGCAAGTCAGGTTGCTGGTCTTCATATATCTGGGATATCGAATGGTTTTATAAGTTCGCTTGGTCAGGGGTTTGTGACGGCTCTTTATGAGGCTATTGCTGAAGATGAGAATAGTTTTGGGTTTGTGGCAGTGGAGGATGGTGAGGTTTTGGGCTTTGTCGCATTTACCACTGGTCTCTCGAAGCTTTATAAATATGTTGCCTTAAAAAAAGGTCTGAAATTTGGTTTTATTCTTGTTCGCAAGATGACTTCTCTAGGAATTTTAAAAAAAATCTGGAGCAATATATTTTATCCTGGAAAAATGAAAAGTCTGGATTTGCCTGATGCAGAGTTGTTGTCCATAGTTATTGCACCTCAAGGGCGAGGCAAGGGGTTAGCTACTCAGCTTGTGGGAAGAGGGTTTGAGGAATGTGCAAGTCGTGGAATTGGCAAAGTGAAGGTTCTTGTCGATGCAGCCAATGAGCTGGCGAATAAGTTATATCTGAAATGTGGATTCAAGTTGGCAGGTCAAATTGACAGCCATGGTGTGATAAGTAATATTTATGTTGCTCAAATCAATTAATTATTATGACCGCAATTTTTAAAAGGGTATTTGATATAGTAGTGTCACTTGCAGTGTTGCTTGTATTGTGGCCTGTATTTGTAGTTGTTATTATTGCGATTCGGTTTGGTACTAAAGGGCCGGCGATATTCAAACAGGAAAGGGCTGGTAGAGATGCCAGGCCTTTTGTTTTTTATAAATTCCGCACGATGCGAACCGATGCTGATCCATTTGGGGCTTCGCCTAAGTCTGGTGATGACCCGCGAATCACTAAGATAGGTAAATTTTTGCGGGAATATTCTCTCGATGAAATTCCTCAGTTATTTAACATATTAAAAGGCAATATGAGCATAGTTGGGCCTCGGCCTTTGTATATTTCGCAAATCGCAGAGTGGAATGATCGTCAAAAGAAAAGGCTTTTGGTTAAGCCTGGTCTTACTGGTCTGGCGCAAATTTCAGGCAGGGGAGCGTTAACACGTGAGCAGAAGCTTGAGTTTGATGTCGAATATGTTGAAAAAGCTTCCTTTTGGCTTGACATTAAAATCATTTTTGAAACTGCTAAGCAGGCAATTTTCAGAAAAGATATATACGAAAAGCAATATTCAGAAGCTGAAGCAACTCGCGGCGAAAACGAAGCTGAGGATAAATAATAATAGCAAAGATGAATGTTGTATATTATTGAATGACACCATATATGTTTTTTAAAAAGATTTTCTCGAAAACAAGTAGTATATTTATTTTGCTTATCTATCTTGTGCTGGCAACAAGTGTTTATGCTATTGAGCCTGAGGAGATACTTGTTGTTGCAAATGGTGACATTGATCAATCCGTTGAGCTTGCGAAATATTATTGCAAAAGACGCAGTGTGCCGGAAGAAAATATTATTTCTTTACCGCTCGGTAAAAGTCTGACTGATAGTATAAGCAGGTCAGATTATGACAAAAAAATCGCTGGCGTTATTCGTGAAAAGCTTAAGATAAAGAAATATAATAATATTCGCTGCATTTTGACTGTTTATGGCGTGCCGATAAAAGTAGCGGGGCGTGGGGTGCTTGAAGGTAAGGAAAAAGAGCTTAGCAAGCTAAAAGCACTATTGGGCGAAAAACAAAATAAGCTGCAAAGTCAGGCAAACAGTTCTTCGACCAAAAGTAAAGCACTTCAAAGAGAAATTAAAAAGCTTAATCAGCAAATAAATTTTATAGCTGGTAAATTTACAGATGCCTCTGTTGATAGTGAATTGTCTTTAGTACTTTATGAAAATTATGAACTTTATTACTGGCAGAAGAATAAGCTTAATTATCGTGTTATAGATCCGGATGGTAAGACTTTAATGGTTTGTCGGCTTGATGGGCCTGGGTTTGAGATATCAAAAAATCTTGTTGATAAGGCAATAGCTGCTGAAAATGCAGGGCTCAGCGGTAAGGTTTATATAGACAGCGGTTTTCCCGGCGACAAGAAAAAGCAGCCGGCATTTGCCAAATATGACTGGTCGCTTCTAAGGGTAGCGGATGTGGTAAGGAGTCGAAGCAAATTAAAGGTAGTGGAAGAAAAAACCGATGGGCTTTTTCCAGTTGACAGTTGTCCTGATGCTGCATTGTATTGTGGATGGTATAGCCTGAAAAAATATATCGATGCATTTGATTTCGTAGATGGTGCTGTCGGATATCATCTCGCAAGTTGGGAAGCTGTAAATTTGCGTGATGCTAATTCTACCCAGTGGTGTCCTGCGATGCTTAAAGACGGAATTACGGCAACATTAGGGGCTGTTTCCGAGCCTTATTTAACTGCATTTCCAAAGCCGGACGTTTTTTTTGGTCAACTGCTGGATGGCTATAGTCTTGTAGAGGCATATTACAGAAGCAAGCCTTTCAATTCATGGCAGTTGGTATTGATAGGTGATCCGCTATATAAGCCTTTCAAAAAGCGGTTCAGTTATTTTTAGCGTTGGCTTTAGCGGTCTTTTTGTTGCTTAATGCTAAGGCAAGAATATTTACGGCTACGGTTACTGATATTGCAGCGAAAGCTATTATCATATTTCTCAATTCAAAGTATCGCCCTGTTAATTTTGTGGTTAGTATAACGGTTGCTAAAAATCCCAGGGCAAACGCATAAGCAAAAATTATCCACTTAAGTTGAGTCAGGTTTATTTTGTTTCTATATTGACACAGCTTCCATATCCAAAGTTGAGTAAAAAACCCATATCCGAACAGATGAAATATTGAATAAATTTTTGGCATTAGTTCGCCAAGATTTTCTTTTGCAAGGGTTGTAATTGCTAATATGGACATTCCGGTGACCATAATGAAGCAGGATTTGAATTCAAGGAACGAAAGCAAAATAAGTCCGGCTGCTACACCTTTCATATTAGCGAAGAAGTCAGTTAAATCTGTACTTCTGCCGACATATTGTTGAAGCCATTCGTCGATCGCTCCATAGGCGATTAAAATGGGCATTACCCACCATATTGTTAATTTATGCCAGTTGATTTTTTTATCTGGTGACACGGCAGCCCAGAGCAGAAATGTAAAAATAAGATAGGCAACAAAGTGCAAAGTCTTATCCGATACGTTAGCTTTGTAGATGACCTGGGGGATGGGAATGTGTGTCAGTATAAAAATAGCTATCCAGTAGACTGCCAGTAAAACGGTCATGATAATTTTTTTATTCTTCATGTTCTCTAATTTACTTTTGATGCTTGGCTGAAATTTTTCATTAATAAATTTCAATTTTTATTTTTACGAAAATTTAATACTACCAGATATTGGCGTGTTATGTAATAATAAACTGGGTAAACAATAAGAATATTGACAGGGTTTGAAAAATGCAAACTATTAAAAGAATTCTGATTTTTGTGGTTTTGCTTTTGCTTGCAGGGCAAGGCTTTTCAGCTCAGCGGACCTCGGCAGGACGCAGCATAACACTTTTTCCGCCAACGCTGACAGGAGATGTGAATTTTGAACAGCTGCTTGAAAATTCCTATGACGTAAGAGAATTTACTTCTAAGCCTCTTAGCACAGATCAGATTGGCCAACTTGCATGGGCGGGCGGCAAAGTTTTTGGTAGTGGTTTGGTTTCAAAAGAAGCTGAATTTTCTAAGAGCGGGGGCATTAATTTATATTTTGTTATTTCTGATGGTGTTTTTGAATATGATCCGAAGCTGCACGTACTCGAAGAGCTTACGGATGTCGATGTTCGTAGTAAGATATCCAAAGCAAGTTCGGATGAAGATATAATAGCTGATTGTCCATGCACTATAATCATTGCAGCTGAAATAAAAAAGATTGCCCGGCAATTGGGTTTAAAGGCTGCGAGGTTCGCGGCTATTCAGGCGGGAAGAGTTGCTCAGAATATTCAAACTCAGGCAGCGGCGATAGGACTTGGTTCCACAGCTATTAATGATTTTGACATTACTTCTGTTCGAATGCTTGGCAGACTTCCTTCGTCTGTAAAGCCGATATCGATAATCTGTACTGGATACCCGGCGGTTGCAGCAGATAAAGAAATTCAAGCTGATGATAACGAGCAGACACCTGAGAAAACAGCGGTTGAGCCCAAGAGTACTTTCAGTGCGGTATTTATTGTGGCGAGTAAGAACTTTCGAGAGGAGGAGCTTTTTGAGACACAGAAGCAGTTGGAAAATGCATCTATAGAAACGGTTATCGCCAGCAGCAAAAAGGGGCTTATCAAAGGTCAGTCTGGTGGCAAAGCCCAAGCACAGATGCTGCTTAGTGACATAACAGT
>JAGLTN010000475.1 GCA_023135255.1 Planctomycetota bacterium | reverse complement strand
TGATCAACTGCACGTTCAGCGGAAACTCGGGCCAAGACTCCGGCGGCGGGATGTACAGCTACATGATGAGCATCCCTACGCTGACCAACTGCATTTTCTGGGGCAATAGTGATGCTAACGGTATGGATAGCTCATCGCAGATTTACAATCGCTGCAATACCAAGGTTAGCTACAGCTGCATTCAGGGAGGGTATCCTGGTGTGGGCAATATTCAAGTTGATCCGCAGTTCGTTGATTTTGGTAACGGCGATTATCATTTAAAGAGCGAAGGTTGGCGATGGTGTGAAGGTCTCTTAGATTGGCAGTATGATGATGTTACCAGCCGATGTATTGATTCGGGTAATCCGGGTTCTCTACTGGGCGAGGAATTGTTAACCATACCAAGCGATCCGAATCATGAGCGGGGTGAAAATATTCGTATAAATATGGGAGTTTTTGGTGGAACTGTTGAGGCGAGTATGGCGCCTTCTGGCTGGGCACTGTTGGGAGATTTGAGCAATGATGGGACTGTAGATTATGTGGATCTGGCGGGACAGGTAGAAGACTGGCTTATGAATGATAATGCTCAGCCTGGAGATTTGAACCGTGATGGGGTAGTGGATATGGCTGACTTTGTTCTTCTGGCGCAGGATTGGTCGGTGCCAGCAGATTGGGCTTTTTACCCATCAAGTCCGAATCCTGGAGACGGTTCGACAGGTGTTGCTTTGTATGGTACTGTCTTAAGATGGTCGGCTGGCAAGAAAACAGTTTACCAGGATGTTTACTTTGGTCAAAGCGAAGATGCTGTTAGAGACGCTAACAGTTCAAGCCCGGAATACAAGGGTCAGATAGATGTTGATACGTTTGATCCAGGTAGTTTTGAACTAATGAAGACTTACTACTGGAGAGTTGATCAGCTGGATGGAAGTAGTGAATTGATAGTCAAAGGCCCAGTCTGGCGGTTCAGTTCTAACGAATGTGTTACCGTTGAAGACTTTGAAAGCTATGACGATGAAGGCAATTCTATTGGAGATGTGTGGGTTGATAAGCTCCGTTACGGCGAGATGCAGATAACTATTCAGAATGATCCTGTTATAAGTCCAGTTAACTCAATGAGACTTAGATACCATACGGCTTATATCCCATATTACAATTTGGCTGTAAGGTCATTTAGCCCGGCGCAGGACTGGACGGCACTTGGTGTTGAGGTGCTTACTATTCACTGCTATGGCACTGCGGATAATTTTGATTTGCCTATGTTTGTCACAATTGGTGATGGTACAACCGATGCTAATGTTGTTGTGACAGATGTTAATACTACGGTCGAGAGCTGGCAGGAAATCAATGTATCTCTGTCCGAAATCGCAGCAGCAGGTGTTGACCTTAACAGTGTAAGCTATATGGAAATAGGCTTCGGCGATGGCACAGACCTGGGTATGCATGGAAGCAAATGGGATATAATCTACATTGACGACATCGCACTGTATCGGCCTGAATAGATTTTGTCTGAAAGCGTATCTGGGACATTGATAATAGACGTTTTAATGAAAGTCAAAATTATCTTGGAAGCAATGTTACGGAATAATAATCTAAGAGGGAAAGGATTTTTAGTCATGAAAACAGGAAAAAGAGCTATTTTGGTAGCAGTAGTTGTTTTTGTTATCTTTGGATTAGTTTTTTCTGGAGATATAATTTATGCTGATGAAGCGTATGGGCAGTTAAATGAACCTGTTGGCTCTGGACATCCCGGTGCTGGGACAAATACCTATTTATTTTCCCCTTCCTCCAGCTCGGTGGTTAGAACCGGAGGGTTCGCAGGTGTCAATGAAACTTATGCTATCGAGGGTCAGTTGCAATTGACAGTTGATTTTGATGCTGAGACAGCTTCGTTTGATGTGGTTGATGCATATCTGCCTGATCCTTTGGGGAATCTTCACGCATCAGAAAGAGATCTCGGAGAACTTTTTGAGATGACTGAATTGGTTGCAGATTCTGTCAGCGAATCAGGAATTTATTTCACTAACTATGAACCCGGCCTTTTTGGTTATGAAATCGAACTTTTTTTGTTTTTTCAGGATATTAGTTCTTCAAGGGGATATGTAACTTTATTTGGCACACATAGCGGACCTTGTTATGATTGTTATCGCTATGAAATAAATGCTACGATGGTTAAAAAGATGGTTTTCTATGTTGATGCTGATGCTACCGGTGCCAATGATGGGTCATCATGGGAAAATGCCTACAACCATTTACAGGATGCATTGGCTGGTGCTTTGTCAGGCGATGAGATCATGGTTGCGCAGGGCAGTTATACGCCTGATAGTAATTCGACTGTTCCTGATGGCAGCGGTGATCGCGAAGCTACTTTTAGGCTGATCGATGGTGTTACTATTAAGGGCGGTTATGCTGGCGGTGGTGAGATGGATCCGGATAAGCGGGATGTCGAGGCGTATAAGACCATTCTTAGTGGTGATCTGGCTGGCGATGACGGGGGCGATTTTGCCAACAACAGCGAGAACAGCTATCACGTTGTTACCGGCAGCGGGACAGATACGACGGCTATACTGAATGGATTTACAATAACTGCCAGCAATGCCGATGGAGATGGCTATCCTGTTTATCACAACATTGGTGGAGGGATGTGCACCCAAAATGGTAGCCCAACGGTAATGAAATGCACATTTATCGCTAATTCGGCATACAGTGGTGGTGGAATGGCCAATTGGGGGAACAGCAGCACAACAGTGACTAACTGCACTTTCATCGGCAACTCTGCAGACTATGGTGGTGGAATGAACTGTGGAGGTGACGCAACAGTTATTAACTGCACGTTCATCGGCAACTCAGCACGGGTTGGTGGTGGAATGAACTGTGGAAGTGACGTGACAGTGATTGGATGTATGTTTATTGATAACACGGCAGAATCTAGCGGCGGTGGGATAAATTGTGGCGGCACAACTATAACTAACTGCATGTTTATAGATAACACGGCAGAATATAATGGCGGTGGTATGAGCATTCAGAGCGGTGGTCCCACGCTGACCAACTGTACATTCAGCGGTAACTCGGCAGGAAACGAAGGCGGTGGGATATGGTTAGGCCATATCTGGAGCAATGATGTCTTACTAACCAACTGCATTCTCTGGGGCAATAATGCTGAAGATGGGCCGCAGATACTATTATCCGGGAGCTTCGAGGAAAATCTGATCATTAATTACTGTGACATACAAGGTGGCGAGTTGGATATTCCCGTTAATTCTGGCTCTTTGAACTGGGGCGAGGGTAATATGGGAGAGGACCTTGTTAATGATAATCCGCTGTTTGCCGATGCTGACAACGGAGATTATCACCTGAAATCCGAAGCAGGCAGATGGGATGTTAATTTGTATCGGAGCAGCGATTTGATAGAGAATGGTATTGTTGATCTGGTTGACTTCGCTGAGTTTGCCAATAGCTGGTTTCTTGAAGGCCACGATATACCTGCTGATTTAAATCGTGATGACATTGTCAATGTGTCGGATTTGTTTATATTTGCAGAGAAATTTTTAACATCTGGTGATACCAGTGGATGGGCCATTGATTCTGTAACCAGCCCATGTATTGACGCCGGCGATCCCCGTTCGAACTGGGCAGCGGAAGTGTGGCCTCACGGTAGGCGAATAAACATGGGCATGTACGGCGGAACGACAGAAGCGAGTATATCATTTGGCGGCAATTATGGCGACGAACCTATTGCCATTGATGGCTTTGAAAGTTATGACAATGACGGCAATTCTATTCATGATGTATGGACAGATAAGCTCGGTTGGGGCGATATGCAGATATTACTCATGAATGATCCTTGGTTTAGTCCGATTAACTCAATGAGACTTAGATACCAGATAGCTTATGAACCATTTTACGCGATAGCGGCAAGGTCATTTAGTCCGGCGCAGGACTGGACGGTACTTGGTGTTGAGGTGCTTACCATCCACTGCTATGGCACTGCGGATAATT
>JAGLTN010000474.1 GCA_023135255.1 Planctomycetota bacterium | reverse complement strand
GCTAAAGCATTTGTGATGCTTAGCAGACAGACAACTATTGCAATAATTAATAAATTCTTCTTCATTTCAAACTCCTTAAAAAATTGTTTATTTGTAGTTAAAAAACGTAACTGCGGTTTGTGTGTACCATCCTCCTTTCTGGTAAAATGACAGCCGCAACTGCCTGATTATAATTTCTTCCTCAAAATTCCTGCTTCCTTTTGAGTTGCTTCGCGATGATTATAGATGTTGTATAATTTGTGTCAATTAAAATATTCGCGAGATATCCAGGAGCATCGCTTGAGGGGGAGACCAGTTGGGAAATATTTACTATTGTTATACTTGCAAATTTTCTTTTGATTTGTCAGAATGGTTTGCGGATGATAATTTATGGAGAATTTAGAAATGCAAGAGATCGATCTTAAAAGTTATATTCGTGATATACCGGATTGGCCTAAGGAGGGGATATTGTTTCGTGATATTACGCCTTTGCTTGAGAATGGGAAGGCACTTTCGGCGGCAATGGATTATTTTTGCGGGGAGTTTACTGGTGCAGATATCGACTATGTAGCAGCGGTTGAGGCGAGGGGTTTTATATTCGGCCCGGCAGTTGCGGAGAGGCTTGGAGTCGGTTTTATTCCGATTCGCAAGAAGGGTAAACTGCCTTTTGATACGGAGAGTGTCACTTACGATTTGGAGTATGGAACCGATACTTTAGAGGTTCACCGCGATGCTATTATTAAAGGGCCAAGGGTTTTGATGATCGATGATCTGCTAGCGACTGGGGGAACTATGAAGGCGGCGTGCGAGCTTATTGAAAAAATAGGCGGCGAGATTACCGGCATTAATTTTCTTATTGAGCTTAGCGGCCTTGGCGGCAGAGAAAAGCTGGGCGGGTATGATGCTAAAAGCTTGATCTGTTATTAAAAATTACTGGCTGGATTTTTTTGCGATTACGATGCGGTCGAGTTTCTGGAAGTCTTTTTCTATTTTTATCTCATTGAAACAACGGAGGTTTTCGAGCATATTTTTGACAGTGGGTCCCTGTTCGTATCCAATTTCCATTATTAGTGCGGCATCGGGTTTTAGGAACTGATCGACTTGTGCTGCGATTTTGCGGTAGACGTCGAGGCCTTGCTCGCCTGCCAAGAGGGCAAGTTTTGGTTCGTGGTCTTTTACGTTTTTGTCGAGTTTTTCAAATTCAGCAGTGCTGACATAGGGTGGGTTCGAGACTATCAGGTCGAAGGCTGATGTGTCGAGCTGGGGAACGACGGGGTCGAAGAGATTGCCCTGGAGGAAAGTTATCTGGTCCTTGAGTTGATGTTTTTCGATATTCTTAGCTGCCACTTGCAGAGCTGACTCGCATATATCGGTTGCGATGATGTCGGCGGCGGGGAAGTTTTTTGCGATTGCGATTGCGATACAGCCTGAGCCGGTGCAGAGGTCGAGGACCCTTTGTTTGTTTTTGCGGGTTCGCAGGAAATCTATCGCTTTTTCAACGAGCTGTTCTGTTTCCGGGCGAGGGATAAGGGTATGTTCGTTGACTTGTATTTCGAGTGAGTAGAATTCGGTTCTGCCTATGAGGTGTGCGACGGGTTCGCAGGCGGCGGCGCGTTTTACGAGGCTGTGGAGTTTGTCGAGCTGGGATTTGGGAACAACTTCTTCAAAGTCGGTGTATAGCTGGATTCTTTGTTTGCCGAGGACTTCGCTCATTAGCATTTCAGCGCTTAGCCTGGCATCGGCAATGGATGCTTTGGTGAAGTAATCAGTGATCCAGTTTAACAATTTTTGTACGGTCCAGACTTCCATGTGCAGCTCTCAAATATTTTATAGTTTGAGATACGTATATGCTTTTTTTGTAATTTTTGCAAGGTTATTGCTGAAAATATTTTATTACGGTAATGGTCGGATTGGGTACTCAAATCAAGTGAAGCCTTAATGAGACATATCTAATAACCCATGTAACATTGTCAATGATACTTACAAAATAGATAAATGGGGGATAGCATGAATTTATTTTTGATATTTCATGACCATTGTTTTCTTCGTAGTACGAGTCCTCCCAATCCAAGCAATAAAATTGTAGATGGCTCCGGAACAGATTCTACAATCAGATATGCCTGTGTAATATTATAAGTCGGACCAGTCACTGGAACCCAGCTAATGGGGGTTTGCATATTTAGGTCAATCGTCATCTCTGCTTGACCATCAAGTAAAAAACTCCAACTTTGTCCTGATGAGTATCCGGAATAATATACCCATGTAAAAGTTTTTTCAATATCAAACGGACTAACTACGGGGTATGTACTTGTCCACCCAAAACCGGTTGCACCTGGTGGATTCATTTCGCTTCTCAAAGATCCATATATGTCATGATATATTTCCGGATTAAAATATTCATAGGCACTACCTGCCTGAACGGTTCCGACTAATTCAATATGAACAGCTTGTATCTCAGTAAAAGACCTTGCGAAATCAAATGAAACCGTTCTTGAGCGAACTGAGTCAAGTTCATATATACCCAGAACATCAGGCAAAGAAATCGTAGTAGTTTCACCCAAAGCTGGAACTACTATTCCAAAAAAAATAGCAGCTATTATGTAATTTATTGCTTTCATTTTACCATCGGCAGCCAAAAACATAACATATTCCTCCTATCAATATATTTAGAATGCTATTAATGCATTATAGCACATTTGGCTATGGTTGTAAACCGCTTCAAAGTAATATATTATTAAAAAAACAAGTCTTTGAACAAAGGGTTGGATTGGGCGTAGTTTTATGTTATTGTTGCGTTTTTTGAATAATTGTCAGGAGATGATATGTTTGACAGTAACAGGCTGAGTAAGACTTTTTTGCGGTTCGGGGGTTTGGTTGTTTTTGTGTTTTTGCTTTTTTGCGGATTGAGCATGGGGGAAACTGTTGGTTCGGTTGAGATGGCTGGGGTTGATCGGTTCGATAGTGAGACTGTTTGCAACGGGCGGGCTGACCAATGGCGATGGCTTAGTGTGCCTTTGAGCAGGTTAGTGCTTAACCCGGCAGGTAGCGGGTTTGAAACAGATAAATTAGAGTCGACGCTTGGTTTGGATGTTGGGTATTATGTTGGTGATGAGCCGAGAAGGCTGACGGATGTTATTGGTTGCAGGCTTGTTGATAGTGAGGGACAGGCTGAGAGGCAAAGGTGGAATTATTCGGTTAATTTTGCTGAGGAGTTTGGCAAAGAGAAAAGCAGCTGGAGGGGTGCATACCTGAAAAAAGAAGTTGACGGAGAGCTTGGGAAAATAACTGTTGACCATCCGGAGTTAACCTGGGGCGGGATGACAATCAGGGTTAAGCCCGGGTTCAGGTGCATGAGCGGCAAGTTGAGAATTAAGGTTGCAAAATCTGATGGGACATGGTCGTTGAAATTTAAAAACGCAGCGGGCAAAGATGTTTTGCTGCAGAAAAGCAATAATCGAACAGGGACATTTGTATATGACCTGGAGGATTTTGAGGGGTGCAGCAGGAGTGAGAATTTCAGTATCGGGTTTTATATTCAACATAGGGACAAAAGTGTTTGGGTTGAGTCGATGGATTTGGAGTTGTATTCTGAGAAGGTGACAAGTGAGATTAGTAAATATAAAACAAAGTGGTATCCTTACAAGATCGGTTTTGAGGTTGATTATCCGAAGCTTTCGAGGCAGCTTAGTGGATGTGATTTCTTTGCTGATGAGAATACTGTTTACAGATTGATCGAGACAAAGGCAGGGAAAGCTTGTCAGCTGGAGGTAGCTGGTGCAATAACAGGCAAGTTTGAAAAGGCAGATAATGTTTTTGTTATGGAGTATGAGGATTTTTTCTATGCTGTCGGGCTGGGGGAGATCGTGGGGGATAAGGTCAGAGCTTTGGATGGTAAGGTTGCTGTTGATAAATGGTTCTGGTCCTTGCGGGTTGAGTTGGCAAAAGATAGTGACAAAAGAATCGTTGCGGCGACGGGATTTTCTACTAAGGCAGAGGGCAAAGCAAAGGCAATCGAAAGAGCTAAGGGGATATTTAAAAAACCGGGGCCTGTCGCGAGTTTGCAAAGCAGAAAACAAAAGTGGGATGAATTATTGAAAAAAGTGCCTGCACCTAAGGAGTTTGGAATTAAGAATGTTGCCAGCAAGGGAGTGACGGCCGAGGGGCATCGGCTGTTTTATTACGGGGCGTGGGCGTTTACTATTATGAATGTCATACCTGCAATGAGTGAGAATGATTATGATTATCCGCAGACGCCTTGCGGCAAACCTTCGTTGTGGAACCATGGAGCGAGCAAGGCGAGGGCATCGGCGGCGTGGGAGAGTTTTTTTTCTCAGCAGTTTTTGAGCTATGTTATGCCGGGGACGGCCTGGGATGCTTTCGAGGGGATAATGATGCAGGTTGATGATGATGGGTGGCTTAACGGGGAATGTTTGCCATCGAGGAAGGCTCAGACTGCATGGATATTGTATAATAATATGCCGGATAAGAAAAGGCTTGCGAAGGTTTATCCGCCTATAAAGAGATATTTGTTCTGGCGTGAGAAGAACCCGAGGTGGATCTATGGCAAGCATGATTTTGCGAATGAAAAGACAGCGCATTTTATAGAACAATTGCTAAGTGACATTGATTTTGCAGCGGAAATCGCAGAGACACTTGGCTATGAAGACGATATTAAGATGTGGCAGCAAAAACATAAGGATAATATCAAAAACTATCGGAAGTGGTTTTTCTTTAAAGACGGTGGAAATCCGGCTGCTTACTATTTTACAGATACTAAAAGTTACCGCAAAGGCAATCCATGGACTGTTTCGGCAGGGCTGCATATTCGGGATTTGCCGACGGATTTGAAAGAGCAGATCGTTAAATTTTATCTGTCTGCGCACGATGCGAATAAGCCTTTGGTTGGGGCTGGGTATTGTAAATATGGCAGCAGCAGTTTTCAGGCTTATGGTCTGCTTGAGGGCGGTTTGGAAAAACAGGGTTGGGAGTTTATTAATGCACTGCTGCGGGATCAGATAATTGCGGGTGATTTCAGTGAGGGTTATTTGCGGCGCAGCAGAAGAGTTGACAGCGACAAGCGGATAATTCCGTGGGGAGTCAGGCCTTCGTATTTTGGTGTGGGGCAGATGATCGATTTTACGCTGATGAATAATGGGGTGCGGGTTGACAGCGGTAAGGCATTAGAGATTGGGCTACAATAAAATCCTGCATGGGCAATGGATTTGTCCGCCCTGCAAAAATAACGTTGTCTGATTATCTTGATTTTAGCAGGAAAATTGCGCAAAAACGGGGTGCTATGTAAAAACAGATGCATAATGTGTGTGTTTTTGCTTGACTGATAAAATTGGTAATTTTATAATAATTGGTTCTTTCGAATTTTGTTTTGTAAGGATTTATTATTGTGCAAAGGGCAATTGAAAAGGCTGATGCTCTCGTTGAGGCGATGGAGTATATCCGCAAGTTCAGCGGTAAGATAATTGTTGTTAAGCTTGGCGGCAGCATTCTTGATGATGAGCGATTACAGAAGAAGCTGCTGATTGATGTGGCTTTTATGGCTACAGTGGGTATTCATCCGATCATAGTTCACGGCGGCGGCAAAGCGATAACCAAGGCGATGAATGAATCCGGTTTAGAGCCTGTGTGGGTACAGGGCAGACGTTATACGGATGAGCGGACCTTGACTATTGTCGAGCATACGCTTATCCATAAGGTTAATAATGTTTTGTGCGAAACCCTTAAAGAGCTTGGCTATGACCCGATGTCGCTTCATTCTCTGAGCAGTTGTGTATTGCTGGCTGAGGCTTTGAGGCTTGACGGTGAAAACGGCAGGAAGCAGAATCTTGGTTTTGTTGGTAAGGTTACAGAGGTTAACGGCAAGCTTTTGAAGACTCTTTGCGCAGCTGGAACGATCCCTGTTATTGCACCGGTTGCCAAGGACAAAGCTGGTGGTAAGCTTAATGTCAATGCTGACAACGCAGCTGGGATGGTGGCGGCGGCGGTGGGTGCGGAAAAGCTGGTCATGGTAAGTGATACGCATGGGATATTGAAAGATATGGAAGATCCGTCCAGCAGGGTATCTTCTCTTGATGAGCAGCAGATAAAAGAGATGGTCGATTCTGAGATCATTGGCGGTGCGATGCTGCCTAAGGTCGATGCGTGCATTGCGGCTTTGGACGGCGGAGTTAAGAAAGCACATATTATCGATGGCAGGATACCGCATTCACTTTTGCTTGAGATATATACAGAAGCAGGTATAGGAACTGAGATAATAAGATAATCAGCTTTATTCTGATTTTATAAACTTTAATATTTAAGGTATATTTTAAAATGACAACTGAAGAAACAATGGCATTATTTGATAAGTATGTTATCAGCAATTACGGCAGGCTCCCAAAGGTAATTGTCAAGGGCAAGGGCTGTTATCTTTATGATTCAGAAGGCAACGAGATACTTGATATGTTTCCAGGGTGGGCTGTCAGCGGGATCGGTCATTGTCATCCTAAGGTGGTTGAGGCAATTACTAAGCAGGCGGCTGAGCTTATTCACATAGATAATACTTTTTATTCTGAGCCTCAGGGCAAGTTGGCACAGATGCTTAGCGAAAGAGCTTTTGGCGGGAAGTGTTTCTTCTGCAACAGCGGGGCTGAGGCTAATGAAGGGGCGGTGAAGCTAGCGCGTCGGTATGGAGAGCATAATCTTGGTGGAGCCTATGAGGTTATTACGGCGACAGGTTCCTTTCATGGCCGCACCCTGGCTATGGTGGCAGCCAGCGGTCAGGCGAAATTTCAAAAGCCGTATATT
>JAGLTN010000473.1 GCA_023135255.1 Planctomycetota bacterium | reverse complement strand
AGACAAAAGCTCTGGAAAAAGGGCGAACAGTCAGGCCACGTTCAAAAAGTGCAGCAAATATTAGTAGACTGCGACCAGGATTGCCTCATCTTAAAAGTAACCGTCGATCAAGGCCAATGTCACACAGGATACCAGTCATGCTTCTACCGAGCCCTCAAATCTGACACCCCCGCGGACTTACAGCTGATCGCACAAAAAGTCTACGACCCCAACGAAGCATACAAATAAAGAACTCCCTTAGTCAGCCCTACGACCTGTCGTGGGGCTTTTTTTATTCTCCCCCCCCCCTCTTTTTTTTGTCATTCTCTTTTTATTGCTTAAATTTTTCTTAAAAATATCGCACCCAAGCCAAGAATTTATGTTGCTGATTCGGGGATAGTAGCTACACGAAATCCGATATTAGTATATTCGTGATCATTCGGCATAGTGTAGTAATGCCGATAAGACGATTTCAGAGCAGTATCGCTAAAATACCTCAATATGCCCTTGTGCTCATTCCTCGAAAACAAAAATCCATTCCTCGTTTTCCTCCTTGCAAAAAAACACAAAAAAACTACAATACCCTTTATGTCAACTTTAGAGAAAATACTATCGAACAATAAGTTTTGGACTGTATACTTTTCAATATTCTTTTTGACAATTCCCTTAGCTACTTCCAATGCTGCTGTAATAGAAAGCAAAAGGTTAAAAGTAAAACACAATGTCGCATGTTATGTTCCCTATGCATCAAATCTGCCGATTGATAAAGAAAACATCAAAATAAAACACCTGATCATCCCTGTTTATAGTGGAGGCAGTAACGTTTATAGTAGCTGTATAAAGCTTTTAGATATGCATAGAAATCGACAAGACAGTATCATTGTCGTTTCGCCACAATTCTTGACAAAAGGCCAGCTTGGTAAAAATTCTGAAAAGAACCTGCTCTATTGGAATGTCAAGCCTTTCTATGGCTCTTCAATTAGTACAACAAAATCTTTTGATGGCGATTTGCGCATAAGTGCTTATACAATTCTTGAAGACATCATTGCCGATTTCTGCACTAAGAAGACTTTTCCAAATCTGAAGAAGATTACGATTCTTGGCCATTCTGCCGGAGGGCAACTGACAAACAGATTCGCCGCGAGCAATACTGTCGAGTTTGACAAAGCAAGACCCCAAAATATAGAAATCAAGTATATAGTCATGAATCCTTCATCGTATATTTACTTTAGCCCCAAAAGATCAGTTAATTTTTCTGATAGCAATTTTGCAATTCCAACCGATGATCAAATTGCCAAGGCTAAGGGTTACAATAATTATTCTTATGGCCTAAATCAACTTTACTCCTATCACAGAGCCAAAAGGTTAACTGCAAAAAAAATGAGACAGCTCTATCCACAAAGAAAGGTAGTATACCTCTTAGGCCAAAAAGATTGTGTCCAGGATGGAAGCATGTCCACACATCCTTTTGCAATGATTCAAGGCCGCAACAGATTAGAAAGGGGACGCCTCTATTATGCTCACCTTATTGACGAGTTCGGACCAGCAATAAAAAAGAATCAAAAATTTAGAATCGTAAATGGCGCAGGCCATTCAGGAAGAAAAATGATCCTGTCAAAAACAGGTAGATTATCAATTTTAAACTAACACCCTACTAGACTAAGCAAATAGCGCCCCCCCAATTAGCCCCTCACGCAATTATAACCTAAAAAAAAAGCCCTGCCGAAGCAGAGCTTTATTCGATTCTAATCACGCTGTATTAAGCAGGGACCACATTGTTTGCACATGGGCCTTTTTTCCCTTCGCCTACATCAAAGGTCACCTTCTGATTTTCATCAAGAGATGCATAACCGTCAGTTTTAATCTCTGAATGATGGACGAACAAATCTGATGATCCGTCATCCGGAGTGATAAAACCAAAACCCTTAGTTGCATTGAACCATTTTACTGTACCTGTACTCACTGTACTACTCCTTGGCCTTGTTTAGGCCGTTTAATACCTCTCGATCTAAGTTAATTGGGAAGAATATTCTTGAGAGATGAAAAAATAGACTCCTTATACTTCGCGTATTATCACTCAAAAGCACCTCAAATGCACGGAAAAATAAATTTTAACATAAAAAAAAATCTGAATATTACATAAAAAGTGCCAATATCGCGTTAAAACGCACTTATTCCCACCCGCAGGCCGTCACAATAAATAATAAAAAAAACAAAATTTCCCTGCCTCCCAGCGGACCATTTAACAAGTTTGTAATAATATCCAAAATTCTACAAGCAGAAACACCCCGCGTTTTTTCAATTACCCCCTACTTCCCATACCCATTAACCGCCAACTCGATCTGCCCTATCGCCGCAACCACCGCATTCTCAACCCGTAGCGTCCAAGGCCCAAGGAAAAACTTCTCAAACCCAACCCCCTCCATCAATCCAACCTCAAAATCAACCCATCCCCCCTCAGGCCCAATCGCAAGCAGCACCCTCTTACCAACCCCCAAATCAAACTCGCTAAGCATCTTCTCCGTCGAAAACTCCGCAAGCAATTTAACATCATACCCCCCAAAATTTTTCTCAACATCACCCAGCTCATCCTCAAAAAACTTTTTAAAATAACGATGCACCGAAACCACAGGCATCGCAGTTTTTCCCCCTTGGCTCAAACCTTCAATAAGAAATCTTCTGATATTATCCTCTTCTAAAACAGACGCCTCAAAATAACTTTTCTCCACCCTGTTAGCCCGTATAAAAAATATCCGCCCAACCCCCATCGCCGCAGCACTATGCAAAACTTTCTTAACAGTCTGCTGCCTGGGAAGTGCACAAACCAGATCGATCCCCACCTGCATAGATTCTGCCTTCTCCTCAAATTCACATTTCAAAACAACCTCACCCTTACTAATCGCCTCAACAACTCCAACCCCCTTACCCCCATCAACCATCCCAACTCTAAGCTCATCGCCAACTTTACTTTTAAGCACCCCGAACACATGCTCCGCCCGCTCACCGCCAAGGCGATACCTGCCCCCATCAACACTATCTGTATTTTCAACAATAATCAAATTCAAAACAAAACCCTCTAAAAGCAAATATAATATCAAATCCCCCCACATTCACACAACAAAATAAACTTGGCTTTTGATAACAACTGGTGTAGTTTACTAAGATTAGCCATTGTCGCACATAATAATTTAATCGAAAGGCCTCTGATATGACTAAAGCAAAAAGAACTGCGATAAAATTGAGATGGGTTCTGTTGAGCCTTTGGGTTTTATGTTTCGTTTCTGGTTTAATTTGGGTTGTTGGGATTTATTTTGAATTCGGTGCGGGTGTAGTCGGTTCGCCTGCAGCAGCATTTTTTGGGCCATTTAATGGAAATGTACGTTGTTGGAGTGAAGGTTGGCCATATGCTATGATTACTCCTGTATATATAGGCTTTTTCTTTTTCACTCAATGGCTCTTTCTTTCTCCACGAAAGTTATGGAAAATCAAGACTCGCATCGAAGCCAGACCAATGAAAAAAGCCGCCATCGCAGCAGCTTTTGCAGTAACACTTCTCATAACCGGATTAGGTTATTCAATTTTAGATTTATTTTCCGTTAAAATCCCAAATTCGCCGATTAATATTTTTGAATATCTAATCCTGTTATCGCCGCTTATTTTATGGATATTCTGGTCGATTATTTTTTGCGTCTATTATCGTCAGACCGATTATTACACATGGGCTTCTCGCATCATCAGGGGACTAATTGCAGGAAGTGTTCTTGAACTGTTCGTATCGATCCCTATCTTCGTTACCCGTGAGGATGATTGTTATTGTGATAGGGGCTCGTATGCGGGGATAGTCTTTGGTGCCACAGTATTACTCTGGGCGTTCGGCCCAGCAGTTTTTCTACTGTTTCTAAGACAAAAACACCAGATAGAAAAACTAAACCCAAAATCAGAAAATGCTCCTCCTGACTAACCAATCACCCACATCAAAACTGCCCCAACCGCCGAACCTCGTCAATACTCTTCCAGTATCGCGATAAAGCCCCCTTTCCATCTTTCGTGATCCTGTAACTGGTATTAGGTATCTTCCCTATAAACACTTTTTTAATTTCAACATACCCCGCCCCTTCAAGCTTTTCAACATGCCTCGACAAATTCCCCCTCGTCAGCTCAAGCGTCGTCAGCAGAAAATTAAAATCCGCCTCCGCAACCCCAGCCAACACCATCATGATCCGAAGCCTCGCAGGCTCATGAATAATCTTATCAAACCCCATCAATCGAATCCACCTCATTAATCTTCGCTGCGTTTTTTAGCTTTCTTAAAGCATACCGACTATAAAAATGCCCAGCCAAGCCACACAAAAGCCCATACCCTGCAACAGGTATAAGCATATTAAGCCCCGTCCAAGGCCCATCAAAAACTATAGGCACACCCGCAACGATCAAAATCGCATGAACGCCATAAAGCACAGGCCACAACCACGACAAAAACCCCGCCGGATTAACTACAGGCCTCTGCCAAATCCCAATAAATATAATAAACGGAACAACATAAATCGCAGATATAGGCTGCATATATTTTATAGGCCAATTAAAAACAAACCCAGACACCACCGACAACAAAAGACACCCAACAAACATCACCGCAACAACCATACCTACCCTCTGCTGCTTTTTTGTTTTCTCAGCAACCGCAAATACAACTTCCCCCTCTTTACGATACAATCGCCTGGTAATCAACTTTGTGATTTTATCGCCCCATCTCGGCACAGAAAGAATAACCGTCCCCAGACACGCACACCCAGCAAAAAGCATACACACCCAAAACAAAACCATATTCCCATCCCGATAAGCCTTACCACCAAAATATGAAGGCAACCCAATCCCAGCAAACAAAACTAAAAACACCACCATCGAAACCACAAAAGTCAGTGTTCGATTCTCTGCGTAACGCTTGGTCCACTTCGGAATATCTTTAACCTTTTCCGCATCCCGAACCATTTTATTTTGACCTGTTCCCATAATCCAACTCTCCTTTCAGATTCAAACCTTAACGCTTAATTTCATTCTCAATCTTACATCTAATTTCAAAATATCACAAATCTGTTTGCGTTGCAAACCAAAAGTCTAAAAAAAATAAAAATATTTCCCACACCCTCTGATCAGCAACAAACGTTCCCTGCATCAAAACTCTTAAAATCCCTGCCGAAAACCAAAAATT
>JAGLTN010000472.1 GCA_023135255.1 Planctomycetota bacterium | reverse complement strand
AGATGCAATGTTGTAACTTCGCTTCTTTTGAATGGTGCAGGGTTGTATGCAACTACCGCAATACCATCAGAATCCATATCGCCGAAATCAATAGAGCTGACTATGTCTTTCATTGCGGTATCAACGATGCAGTTTGCAATTTCGTATGCCTGTCTGCTTCTAAAGAGCATATCCTTTGAGATGATATCCCTGCTGCAGCCGCCGATATCGTCGTGGCCATGGTTTTGCAGGAGCCAGTTATAAGCGACATCTAAAAATCCTTGCGGGTGTTCTGCGCCGAGCAAACCTGCAAAAGTTGCTAAAGGCTCTGCGAAAAATTCAAGTTCACGTTCGGTAAGGAAGTTATCTCGTTTTATGTCGAGGCGGGCAGAAGTGACCCAGCCCAGAAATGGTGAAGTTGAACCTTCTGTATAGAAGTGTCTCATTTCGCCTTTATACTGCGGCAGGTCCTTGCTTATTTCAGAAAGTACACCATCCTGCCAGTCTTTAACATTGCTGTGGAAGACATCTGCGATGTCTTTGATCGCTTCCCGGCTGTCTTTTACCAGATCAGCCTCGCGAATATTTGGGAATGACGAGTCGTGGCTGCACGACCAGAAACGATGTGATGTTGTCCAGTCGTCATCCTGTTCCTTGATCGCCTGCAAAGTTCGCTCTACCATAACATCTTTGTTATATTCATAACGCGGATGCATAAAGTTGAATGTCAGGCTCGCGTTTTTCTCATCAACAAGTTTAAAAGGCCCATGACCATCGTTCCAGTTGCGAACCCTGGAGTTTTCATCTTCCCAACCCAGAGCAGCAGTACGCCAGAGGATGAAGTAAACATTATATCGGGGGCGTTTGCCTAATCGTGAAGCCAGGATTTTTGTACCGTCGGGAGCCTCCCAGATTATTTCAGAATTCGGAGCAACGATAGTATTTATACCTCGATAGAACGAACAGGAATCTATTCCGAATCCCTGGTATATCTGGGGCATCTGTGAAATTTGTCCCCAACCGAAAGGTGAATAACCAGTTTTGCTGACTTTGCCGTATTTCTTAGCGATCTTATGGCCTAGCAAAAGGTTGCGGATCAGCGATTCGCCGCCGACACAGTATTCATCGGGCAGACAGAACCAGGGACCCACGATGAGTCTGCCTTGGCTCACATATTTTTTTACAAGCTCCTCTTTTTC
The DNA here is from genome assembly GCA_023135255.1 of Planctomycetota bacterium. Taxonomy (GTDB): domain Bacteria; phylum Planctomycetota; class Phycisphaerae; order Sedimentisphaerales; family Anaerobacaceae; genus JAGLTN01. Next base: position 5,391 of record JAGLTN010000472.1, on the reverse strand, counting down.
AGGTCTGATCTCAAGATAATCCTGCAGGGGAACTGTCTGGCTGTCGAGGTGGAATGATGCGTACTCGGGAGCTTTTTCGAAAATGTCGAAAAGCATATCCATCAGATAAACCAAACCATGACGAATTTTCTGCATAGAAAACCGCCATTCTCTGTCCCAGTGAGTGCTTGAGATAAAGTGACACTGAATTTTTTTAGATTTGTTTTCTTCTGTCATAATTAACAATCCCTACTTTATGATTTTTAAAATTTCTTCAAAATTATTACAGTAATGGTCGCATAGACACTTCGTACCGCTTGATATAATATTGCCGTCAGCTATGCCTATGGTTGAAAAGCCCGCCAGTTTGATCGAGCAAACGCCCGCGCCGCTGTCTTCGATGCCTATTACATGGTGACAATCTTCAGATGAAATACCCAATCCAACCCGTGAGACTTCCGAGTAAAGCCAGGGGTGTGGCTTTGGTGATAATTCGCCGAGTGTTCCTGCTTCGCCCTTTCTAAGCGGGAATCCTGCTGTGATTATGGCGTCATAAAAATCTTTAGGATCACCCATATTTAGCGTTTTAAAAGCGTCGAGAATTTCAGGCCAGGCTTTTTCGTACAGGCCTGAAGTTACCAAACCTATTTTTACTCCCATATCTTTTAGCTCAAGCAGAAATTCTTTTATTCCCGGCGATGGAGTGAACGCGTTTGGTCGTCCATGGCCGTCCATGATCGCCTGCATTTCTCTGTGGGTGTGTTCAAAATAATATGTGCGTGCCTTTTCGACTGTTTTATCGGGACAATATTTGCGAACGCAGTATTCAAGATGTTCGGAAACGCTGTGACCTGAAACGTAAGGCATGTCGGCTTCTTCAAGCTCGAATTTGGGGTTACCAAGCAGGGAAGCTACTGATTGCTGAATTATCCAGACCCAGAATTCTTCGCTGCGAACAGATGTGCCGTCGAGGTCCATTAATACTGCTTTGATTGGCTTTTCCATTTTTACCGGATTTACCGGGTAATAAGCTGGATAGCCCATAGCAGAATTGACAAAAGCGATCACGTGGTCGGCGAAGAAGATGAATTCAACTTTTTTGTCGCTGGTAGATAATATTTTTTGTACGCCGTCTCTGCCAACGACAAATTGACCATCGCTGCACTTTTCAAGTGCGATGAAATCCGATTCTTTTGCAGCTGGGCCAAGAATAGTTAGATCCATAAACAAAGTCTCCTAAGATTCAGCCTGATACGTAAGTTAAAACAGGCAATTTAAAGTATAACAATAGCATTGTCAAGCATATAGCAGGGCAATACCCCGTTTCGAGGTAAGAATGCGCAAAAATATTTTATCTAAATTTAAAAAAATACTAACAATTTACTACCATGATACATAGCCCCATTTTTCGCCGTTGCGCCATTTTTTCATTCCAGCATGTTTTTGGTATTTGCCCTCGTATTGGATGGTATAGATCATGCCGTCAGAATTGGTCCAAAACCTGTCAAAAAGATTATTAAATTGGGTGACAAGTTTTTTTGATCCTTTGACAAAAATATCCGATTCCATATTTATATCGTTAAGGTTTTTGCCTGTCCAATTGCAGGAACCTGTAAGAAACTGATATTTGTTTTCTCTTGCGTTAGTAATGCTTATTATTTTTGCATGATTTTGTTCGCCATGGGTATCGTACCAGCGAATCTCAAGTTCCAGGTCAAGCTCTTTTTTCTTTTGCATCAGGTATGCAGCTACCTGCCTGTTGGGTGTGCCGTCCTTTATTCGGTTAAAGGCATCTTTATTCGGATCGAGGATTATTTTTATGGGATTATTTACGCGACGAGCAGTTTTTATTATTTCTTCAACAATTTCCGGTTCGGAAAGATAAAACATCTGTATTCTTACCTGGTCATTGGCCCTGGCACAGCGAAGTGTTTCGATTATGGTGTCTTTGATTTTACCCTCAGTTATGAAAGATACTGCCACTGGTTTGTTTATATTTGTGTCAGCTACATGGGATAGGTTTAAAGCTGAAAATTTATCTTTGAAAAAACTTTTAGTGTAACGTTTCGACTTGTCGGACCAGATGACATCATTAAGTGAAGCACTATGGAGAGCATCTTTTCGTAATACCATATAGATATATTTGCCTATATCACCTTTTACCGAAACTGCAAAATTGGTCGATGGTATACTGGCATTGTGGGGATTGCCGGTGGATATAAGCGTTTCATATCGATTGTCCGGGGTATCGGTTACAATTATTTTGCGGTGGTTGGCTTTCAATGCACTTGCCATCCAGATCATTTCGATAGATATTCCTTTGCTGTCGATGGAATTGTCGATTGGCAGCTTTATTCTATTAAAAATTGATAATACTCTGCCGGGTATTCGAAAGGTTTTTTCATTAATTAAGCGAAAAGACTCGCGCATGAATTCTGCTATGCCGATTTTTGTAGCACTTTTGGTTGGTAAGAGGTCAGAATAAAAAACATCAACTCCGTTTTCAGTAAGTTTTTTCACCGCGGGACTAACCCTGTTGCTGTAGCCTTTGTTGATTGGGTCAAGTATGAGCACAGCTGTCATATCGGGGTATTTTTTCTTTTGCAATATCATTGCCTCGGTAAGCTCAGCGACAATGTCTCTTTCTATTTTGGTTTCAGAATAAAAGCAATCGAAAAGAAAGACGCTGGCTATGACAAACTTTTTTGCATTTCGTATCATCTCCAGGACTTTGTCGCCGATAGTTAGTTCGTATGATCGTTTTTGTCTGGCTATGTCAAACCAGCTATAAGAGGAAAATAGTTCCAGGTCATTTTCACAAACACTGTACCAGGGCGAGCTGACAGAAAGCCTGGTCGGTGGTGTGGCTTCAACAGCAATTGCTGTTGAGAGACCAGATACATAAGTCAGGATAGCAATTATTAAAAATACAAGCTTTCTAATCATGATTATATAGTTGCACAAAAAGGCCTTTAGAACAATAAAAAATCTTTTTATACTACTCACAACTGAATTTCCCCCGTTTATCCGCGGGTATTCCGATACATCGGGATTATAACTTTCCTCGCGGAAATTTCTTACCCTGAAAGGTATAAAGCTGAAATTGCAGTTCAATATTATTGCTTTTCTCATTGGAAAAAGCTCTTGCTAATGTGCGGATTGGATTTAGAATGATGTAGTTAATGGTTATTACCTTGAGGAAAGGCTTAAAGCTGAGTTGCTGTTACAATATAACCGTTATAAATACTGTTAGGTATGTAAATTTTTAAGGAGTTTAACATGTCTGATTTTGCTTTAGTTTCAAAATTACAAAAAAAGCGGCTGACGAAATCAATAATATTTTTTTTCTTTCTCATAAGCTTAGCTGCTTTTGGTTCGAAAAGCTCAAGTGATGTTCTTGCGAATCAAGAAGATTCAAATGCAAAAACAGCTTCCCCTAAACATGATCATATTACTTTCGGACAGCGAGTCAATGATCGCAGAAAGATGGTTAAAAAACAAATAATAGCCCGGGGGATAACAGATCCCAATGTGTTAAATGCTATGAGGGTTGTTCCAAGGCATTTTTTAGTTAGACCCGGCGATTCCAAGAGGGCGTATTATGATAGACCTATCCCCATCGGCTATGGGCAAACCATCAGTCAGCCTTTTATCGTTGCGTACATGACGGAGGCTATTAAGCTTGATGCGAATTCAAAAGTGCTTGAGATCGGTACGGGTTCCGGATATCAGGCTGCGATCTGCGGCGAAATTGCGAAAGAAGTTTACAGTATAGAGCTTATCGAACAATTGGCAGAAAAAGCAAAGACGCGTTTGGGCAAGCTGGGTTATGAAAATGTCACGGTACGTCATGGTGACGGTTATTTTGGTTGGAAAGAAAAGGCACCTTTCGATGTTATAATTATTACAGCGGCTGCGGGTTTCGTGCCGCCTTTGCTTATCGAACAACTCAAGCCAGGTGGAATACTTATTTTGCCTTTGGGCAGTCCATACGGCAACCAGACGCTTGTGCGGATCACTAAGGATAAAACCGGTAAAATCATGAGCGAAAGTCTTTTGCCGGTTCGTTTTGTTCCTATGCTTGGACAAATAATCAAAGATAAAAGACAAGGCACGAAATGATATCTTCCGCTTTCGCAATTTTTCTGATATCAGCAGCAGCACTTGGATTTCAGCTTGTGTTAGTTCGGGCATTAGCAATAGGGCAATGGCATCATTTTTCTTATTTTGTTATAAGTACCGCTTTGCTTGGTTTTGGCTTTGGTGCGACGGCGGCGACTATTTTTTCATCTGTCAAAAAGCATTATTATAAAACACAGTGGCTTGCTGCGATTTGCATGGGGGCAGCGGTGCCGATGGTTTTTTACCTGAGTCAGAAAGTACCTTTGCAGCAAATCCAACTTATATGGGACAGGACGCAGATTTTATATCTGGCAATTTATTATTTATTGTTTTCAGTTCCGTTTTTATTTGCGGGCAGTATTGTTGCGATGGCTTTTGAGCGTTACAGCAAGAAAGCTCATTATATGTATTTTTATAATATGACAGGTTCAGCGTTAGGCTCTGTTGGTGCTGTTGTGCTGATGTATTTATTTTCACCGGTGCAGTTGGTTTTGGTGGTTAGCAGTATTTGTTTTGCTTCGGCGATTTGCTTTTCTGTTAAGCTTTCATCATTACCCAGGACAATTACTGTTTTTGCAGCAACCGCTGTCATATTGCTTTTCAGTCGGTTTGGGCCTTTAAAGCTTGAAATTAATATCTCGGAAAATAAATCGTTGGTTTATTACAACAATCTGCCCGGAGCCCGGAACTCTGGTTCTGCGCAAAGTCCGTTAGGGCAGTTAAATTGTATAAAAGCAGATGCTATTCGACATTTTCCCGGGCTTAGTTTTGCATTTAAAGGAGAGTTGCCAAAACAAATGCTGATAATCAATGATGGTGACAGTATATCAGCGGTAAATCATTTTGAAGATGTCAATGACCTGATTTGCTATGACTATATGAGTTCAGCTTTGAGTTACCATTTAATCGAATCGCCGGAGGTTTGTATCATAGGTGCAGGCGGAGGCAGTGATGCTGCACAGGCGCTGATGCTGAAAGCTGATAAAATAATCGCTGTCGAGATCAATCCGCAGATAATAGATATGGTCGCAAATAAGTTCAATGATTTTGCGGGCCGAATATACGAAAATGATAAAGTGAAAATTGTTATTGCAGATGGGCGGAGCTTTTTGCAGTCTTGTAGTGCTTTTGATATCATTAATATTTCACTGCTCGATTCTTTTGCTGTTTCAGCTACGGGCATTTATGCTTTAAATGAAAGTAATCTTTATACTATCGAAGCCATTTCTCAGGCGATAGATAAGCTAAAGCCCAATGGTATTTTATCTGTGACAAGAGTCTTAAAAACTC
>JAGLTN010000471.1 GCA_023135255.1 Planctomycetota bacterium | reverse complement strand
GCGTCAATCGGTTTATTTGTGGATGGCAGCAATTGTAATCTTTTTAATGTTTGCGGTTACATCTCTTGCAGCAAAAGCAATTTTAAAACAGGCCCGCCTGAACAAGCTGAAAAATGATTTTATCGCAACGGTGACACACGAACTAAAAACCCCGTTAGCATCGACTCGGCTTTTGGTCGACACGCTCATCGAAGGCAATTATAAGGACAGCAAAACCGCTGACGAATACCTGTGTTTGATATCCAAAGAAAACCAAAGGCTCACACATCTTATTGACAATTTCCTGACATTTTCCCGCATGGAGCGTAATAAGCGGGCATTCGATATGACGCAAACTTCTCCAGCGATGATCGCAGAGGCCGCAGCAGATGCAATGCAGACAAAATTTAATAATGGCAACAATTGCGAATTTGCCATGGAAATTGAAAAGAATCTGCCGGACGTCTATGCGGATAAAGATGCAATGGCAACAGTGCTGGTAAATCTGTTAGACAACGCTTATAAATACAGCTACGATGAAAAGCAGATAATTTTGCGGGTTTTCGAAGAAAATAACCAGATTTGCTTTGAGGTAAAAGATAACGGGATTGGAATGAGCAAGAAAACTACCAGAAGGATATTCAACAGGTTTTATCAGGCCGACAACAGCTTGGCAAGAAAGACAGAAGGTACAGGCCTGGGGCTATCTATCGTTAAATTTATCGTCGATGCTCATAAAGGCAAAATCGAAGTTAAAAGCCAACCAGGCAAAGGAAGTAACTTTATAGTAAGCTTAGCAAAAACAAAGGAATTTTATCATGTTTGAAGATGACGAATATAGCACTTTAATAGCTTTGCCTTTGATATGCGCTATTGTTTTTGGTTTGGCAACTGCAAGTTTTCTTTATACTTCATATTACGCAGAATTTCTAATTGGTTCACCAAGTTCAACAAGCTGTTTAGCCTTAATGGTTATGCCCTTTTTAGTTATTATTGGTGTAGTAGCTGGCGTCGTAATCGGAATTATTTTAGCCTTTGTATTTTTACTTTGCGGACAGCTAACTATCGATGGTAACAAACTAATTCGATTAAGCCTGATATTTGTAATAGGTTTTTCTCTATTAACCGGAATAGCTGGTTTCTTAGTAACGAAAAACAATGTGGAATTTAATAAACCCAGAATAATTTACTCTAACGAATCCATAGCAAAAAAAGATGTAAATTCAGAGCCTGTTGTTTCAGATACTACAACTGTATTTTCCGAACAACGTGATAAAGGCAGATCGTTAGTTTGGAATGATTTGAGAATAATGTTGCGTTTTACTGAAGATACAATCTGTGCTGTTGACAAGGGTCATAATTTTGTCATCCAAACCTTATTAGATGAAAAATTTCATTATATCCGCCAGTTACAAGCCATGGAAATCAGGTTGTCGCCAAATGAAAAAAAATATTTGGCTGTAATCGCAGAACTGCGAGCTACATCACATCATACAATGTTGCTGATTTATAGCCCATCAGGCTCACTTATATACCATGAAATGTTCAACAATTTTGGCAGGGAAATAATAATTGGAATCAATAAGCTCAATTCACAGACAGAGGCTTTGATTATAAAAAATAAAGACGAGATTTTTTCCTATTCTAAAAGATGATCTTAAAAAAACGTGAATTATGGAAACAGTTTTAATAATAGAAGATGATTCGACGATGCTGCGGGGGTTGAAGGATAACTTCGAGTACGCAGGTTATCATGTATTGACCGCTGACGATG
>JAGLTN010000470.1 GCA_023135255.1 Planctomycetota bacterium | reverse complement strand
CATCGAATACAGCGATTTGCCGGACGGGTTGGCCGAGCAGCGAAATCCCGATGGCTCATTGGTTTTCTGCCTTGGCAGTATTGCCATACACATTATCAATCGCAGTTTCATTGAAAAGCTAAATACAAAAGGTTTTTCTCTGCCGCTGCACCGGGCCGTTAAAAAAATTCCGCATATTAATGAAAAGGCGGTGCTTGTGGAACCCGCTGAGCCGAACGGCATTAAGCTGGAAAGCTTTATCTTTGATGCGGTTCCGATGGCGTCAAATTCTATGATACTCGAAACGATAAGGGCCCATGAGTTCGGCCCGGTGAAAAACGCTACCGGTGTCGACAGTGCTGAAACTTCAAGACTGCTGCAAATCGAAAGAGCCGCCGGTTGGTTGGAATCTGCCGGGGTGAATGTACCCAGAAAAGACACCGGCCAGGCTGATTGCGTAATTGAGATAGCCGCCGGCTTCGCACTATCGGCTGAAGATGTTAAGGACAAAGCAGCTCAGCTGCCGCAAATCAATCCGGGTGACGAAATATACCTGTCATAAAGACGAATAAGAATCAATAGATAAACATTGAATCGCCATAGGAGAAGAACCGGTATTTTTTTTCGACGGCATGTTTGTATGCTTCGAGAATCTTTTCCAGAGAAGCGAAAGAAACTACCAGCGCCAGCAAGGTTGATTTTGGTAAGTGAAAATTGGTTATCATCGCATCGACGATCTTAAACCTGTAGCCCGGTGTGATAAAAAGCCTTGTCGGCCCATGTGTCGGCTTGAGAATACCATTTTCGTCCGCTATCGTTTCAAGGGTTCGCACAGAGGTAGTGCCTACAGCGATTACGCGATTGCCTTTACTTTTGGCGTCGTTGATAAGCCGGGCGTTTTCTTCATCGATGCCGCAAAACTCCGAATGTATCTGGTGGTCTTCAAGATTCTCAGCGGTAACTGGTTTAAATGTACCTGCGCCCACGTGAAGCGTAACGGTCGCAAAGCCGATGCCGATATCTTTCAACTGGGCTATCAATTCATTAGTGAAATGCAGACCCGCTGTCGGAGCAGCAACCGCACCTGCCTGTTGAGCGTAAACAGTTTGATAGCGAAGCTTATCCTCAGCAGCCTGGGTTGGGTCGTCAGTCCTCTTTATATAAGGCGGCAATGGCGGAAAACCTATCCTCTCAAGAATAGTTTTAAGACCGACACCGACAGGCACCTCAAGGACGCATCTGCCCTGGTTGTCTTTTTCAACTAAGGCCGCTTTAAAATAAGATTCCGCGATATTATCATTATTGCTCAGGTTAATAGTTTCACCGATGTTAACTTTGCGGGAGCCTTTGAGCATTACTTTCCATCTTTTGTCATTAAGCTGAGCGAGAAAAAGCCCTTCAAGCTTGCCGCCGCTTTGACGAAATGCAAAAAAGCGTGCCTGCAGGACTTTTGTATTATTTATTACGAGGCAGTCGCCGGGTTTTAAGAATTCAGCGATTGAGCTGAACCTGCTGTCATAGAACTTACCTTTGCTGCGATCAACTACCAGCAGCTTTGAATCGCTCCTTTTATCTGCTGGTTTTTGAGCGATAAGCTCACCAGGCAGGTCAAAATTTAACTGTTCGGTTTTCATAAAAAAAGATTATCAGACTGT
>JAGLTN010000047.1 GCA_023135255.1 Planctomycetota bacterium | reverse complement strand
ATTGCGATCAGTATGTTAAAATCTTACTTTGGGGCTTTCTTGTGACGAAAAAATATATATCAGGTTGTATCTTTACGGTTTTGGTGTTTGGTTCTGTTTTGTTTGCAGTTAACACTCGCGATATTGATAAGATTCGGGAAAAGGGAGTATTGAACAACAGCGATTTTGCGGTTATAGAGGGGTTTATCGCTGAATCGATAAATGAGCTTTTGACGGCGGAAGATTTTACATCGCTTAGCAATGTGCGCAATTCTATCATAGCTCGAAACCAGGCCCAATCGGGCGATCAGTACAAAGATGTTTTTTCTGACAGTCTGAATAAGTGTATCCCCGATGCATTTAAAAAAGCTCAGTCTTTGGTGCCTGAAAAGAACAGTGTGATTATAACAGCTAACCTTTTGATCCTTGTCGAATCTTTGCAGGATGAGAAATTAACTGACTATGCAATGCAGTATTTGAGAAACAGCAATGCTGTTATTCGTTACTGGGCGGTAAAGTGTGTCACTAATCAGTTTATGGTGGACAAGTTTAATTCATCTTCAAATCCTATATTTGCGGCTAAAGCTACTAAGCTGCTCAATGACTTGATTGCCGATGGTGATACGGACTCGCTGGCAGCGATTGTGAATTTTGCATCTAAGATAAGGTCTACCGCCGGCAATGAAATGCTATTGGCTATCGCAGAGAGAAGGATTGGCGAGTATGTCGGTTGGAAAGTCGATAATGAGCTTATTGACGCGGCTTTGCTAAATTCGCTTTTTGATATATATGTCAGGAATACAACGAAAAAAATCTACGCCCAGAAATTTGGTCAGCTTTTCTCTTATGTTATGCAGAGGTATATTAAGGGTCAGGCAATCTTAACCGGTAAGCAAAAAAGTAATCTTGCTTCAGTTATGATCGAAATTGAACAAACCTGTATGACCAGGGCTTTGGGGCTCAGGCAGTCGGTAATTAAAAAGGCAGTTGAGGGTAGTAAAATAGATGCTCTGAAAAAAGAGTATGCAAGGCTGTTTGACGCTGATGGGCAAAAAGGTGAATTGGCATCTAAAATGAAGTTCGATTATGCACCAGGCGGGGCTAAGCCTTTAGAACTCAAGATCAAATAGAACTTATAAAACATAGCGACATGGATGTTGAAAACTGCTGATTTTTTGCAGCGGTGACGAAGATGCACTGATGAGCAAAAAGGATTATTGCTTTTTAGTCGATTTACAGCAATTCTTTTTTTGTTGGGCAATATCTGTGCTCTGATCATCTGTATTATGAAAGAGCAGAATGTTAAAAAGAGTTTTCTTACTTATCACAATATTAAGTGTTTGCCTGGTTTTAGTCGGCGGTTGCGGCAAAAGTGACGACCAGCAGGGCAGTAGTGACAATATAATTCACACCATATCACTGGCAAAGATTACGGGTCTGGATCCGGCAAATATAAATGATTTTTATTCGTCAGTAGTAGCGGGCAATATATTTGAAGCTTTATATCAATACCACTACTTAAAAAGGCCTTATCAGGCAATACCTTGTCTTGCCGAATCAATGCCAATTATAAGCGATGATGGGCTAACTTATACTATCAAAATCAAACGGGGGGTTTTGTTTCATGATGATAAGTGTTTTCCCGATGGCAAGGGGCGAGAGCTTGTTGCTGAGGATTTCATTTTTTCCTTTAAGAGACTTGCAAATATCAAAACTTTAAGCCGGGAATGGTCTATCTTTGATAATAAAATTGTTGGTTTAGATGAGTTCAGGGAATATACCAAGACCTGTAAAACCAGAGATGAAGTGGACTACAGCCGGAAAGTTCAGGGACTTGAAGCTGTTGATGATTATACGCTCATAATAAAATTAAAGAGGAAATGGCCTCAATTTATTTATGCTCTGATTGATATAGCTGTAAGTCCAATTGCTAAAGAAGCTGTTGACAGGTATGACAGAGATATAATTGCCCATCCTGTGGGGACCGGGCCTTTCAAGCTCAAAACATGGCACAGGGGCAGCTATATTAAATTGGTTAGAAACCAGAAATTCCGAGGTGAGCCTTACCCGACAGAGGGTGAGCCGGGTGACGAGGAAGCGGGTTATCTTGACGATGCGGGAAAGACCATGCCTTTTGTTGATGGCATTACATGGAGCATTATCCAGGAGCAGCAGCCAGCCTGGTTGTTATTTATGAATGGTCAAATTGATGTTAAGACAATACCCAAAGATAATTTTGGTGAAGCTATAGGCGTAAATATGGAGCTGACGGATCAGATGAAAGCTCTTAATATAAAGCTTGAGAAGTATTTGACGTCTTCATTTTATTTTCTTGGTTTTAATATGGAAGATAAATTGCTGGGTAATAATAAGCCTTTAAGAAGAGCAATGAGCTATGCGATAGATCGTGAAAAATTTATAGAGTTGTTTTCTAATGGCAGATATCTTGTGGCTAATGGTATTATTCCTCCCACAGCAGTAAGTTATAATCCGCAGATCAAAAAGAAGGGCTATGCAGAATATAATCCTGAAAAAGCAGAGCAGCTTATCCAACAGGCTGAGGCAATTAACAAAGGTAAATTGCCTCAGCTAAAAGTGACGATAGCTGGCACAGATACATTGCATCGTCAAATGGGGCAATTTTTGAAAAGGTGTTTAGAAGACGTTGGGTTAGATGTTGAAATGTTGTATATGGATTGGCCCTCATATCTGGAAAAGATTAACAGCAAAAGTTTGCAGATGTTTTTACATGGAAGTATTGCATCAGTTCCTGATGCCATCGATTCTCTGATATTGTTTTATAGTCCGAATTGGAAGGCAGGTTCTAAAAGTTTTAATTATTATAACCCGCAGTTCGATAAG
>JAGLTN010000469.1 GCA_023135255.1 Planctomycetota bacterium | reverse complement strand
AGGCTTTAGAAATTCCGAGGAAAAACGCCGCTTGGCTTGCACCGGTAAATCTCGCAAACGCTTCGGATCCGAATGAAACAGTCGCTCAAAAAAGCGGTTTCGATCTTACTATCGTGCGGGTTGGCATAAAAGCTGTCGCGTTTCGTAGAAGTTCGACATTTACGCCTTCGCAGGTAAGGCTGATATGCAAGCCTAAGCAGGCAATTGACGATCCGTTAGGCGGTAAAGGAATTACCATTTATCCCGAAGGTTTTATGAAAAACGATAAGCTGTTTTATATTTCACGTCTCGGCGAAAAAATAACCGTTGCCCGAAAGGATATGAAAGGTAACACTCGATGGTATGATTTCGGGTTTTATATCCCGAAAGGATATTTGCCGGTATTAGTGGAATTCAAACGGAATGCCCTTGCTCGGATAAAGCCTGAAATATCTCCTTCACAGGTTTTTGAGGATTTAGAAAATGCCGAATCTGGGGATAACAATAATACTGAATTGTAATATTGGCTGATTTTATTATCAGCAACAAAACGCGAGTTTTTCAAGGTCCAGTTCCATCAGATTCTCAAGGTAGGATTTCAGATCTTCCTCCGAGAAGTTTGCAAGGAATTCAGGACGTGCACCTTTATTGATCTCGCAGATATAATCGATCAGCTCTCTTTTGCTCATTACGCGGATACCTCTTTTTATCTAAAACGTTGATACTGACTAAAGCAATATCGTCAGGGCATAATTATTTTCTTTAATCGCTTTTGGGAGGATATAATCTACGACCTATAACTTTATACACGATATGTGCTTTTTAATATGGGCCGATATACTACATATTGACAATTGACAAACACCGCGGAGTCGCGGGGCTTAATGTCCAATAAAAACAGTCCTGAAGGGATTAGTGGCAGACGAAAAAAATATTTTTTTTACAAAAATATTTTTGTAAACGCAGAACCGCTTTTACCAGCCAAGATAATCAGTCGGTCAGCTTGAGTGATCTCGTATTTTAGCTTTTTACTTCAAAGCCGCCATAAACTGGTTCAAAACAGTTATATGATTCATCTCTTCTTTTATGATGTTATTAATTTTATCTTTGCCTGCGTTTTCAGGGACAGAATCTTTCAGCCCGACATAGAAGATGATCGAATCTTTTTCAGCCGCAATAGCCATTTTGAGTATATCCTCAATGCTTTCATTGCCAATCAACTGTTCAGCGGGCTCACAACTGAGATCGAAAACGTGCCCATCAGCCATGGCCTGAAGATATAAAGCAATTTCGTTATCGGGGTCGAAAACGTTTTGTTCAAGCTCGCGGCCGCGAAGCAGTTTTCTCATATCCGCGAAAGTTTTTTCATGATCCATTTCCATATCCGCCAAACTGCGCAGCATTTGAGCGATGTCATCGTTGACGATGTTTTGAGCTGCTTTGCGATAAAACTTCTGCCCGTTTCTTTCAATTTCTTCTGCCATTGCGAAGATTTCATCCGCGTTAAATGTAATACCCATTTTAAAGCTCCTTTAACCCACACCGATTAGCATAACCCATATCTACTGTTTATACTATCATTATCACCGGCCCATAAGCAACAAAATAATTAACCCGCTTTTCTCACAGGGTTTTACGGATAAGGCTCGAACAAATACGCCCTTGTTACCCTGAGCGAAGCCGAACTGCTCTATTAGAATGTCATTGCGAGGAGGCCGAAGGCCGAAGCGGCAATCTCCCTTTTTGTCATTCCTGGAAGGCAGGAATCTATTTTTATTTTTCATCGCCGAAGGCCACGAAAGATTAAAAAACAGATTCAGAATAAATAAATCTTTGCGATTTTTGACAGAAATTGCTTTGACAAAATCACCGCCGAGAAAGTAAAGAACTACGGGTGTAAACCCGTAGTTCTTTACTGGCCTCCACATTCGATGTTCGACGTGATAATTGTTGCCGATTGCTTCGCAGAATGACAAGAATAAACTCCAGCGGATTCAACTAATAATCATTTAACTAATAATCAATCAAATCCCTTGTTTTTTCATGGATTTGGGATACAATCAGGTTTTTTAGAACATGGGTAAACTTTCTATGGAGAACGTTCGTGGAGAAAAAAGTGTATGTTGGAAATATAAGTCCTGATGCAGACAAAGAAAGCCTGAAAGCTTTATTTTCAGTATTTGGAACGGTTAAAAAAGCTTATATAGTCACTGACCACCAAACAGGTCAAAGCAAAGGTTTCGGTTTTGTCGTGATGAGTAGTGATGCCGAGGCTCAAGCAGCAATAAATTCACTGAATGGAAAAGACTGTGGTGGTTACACGGTTAAAGTTAGCCAAGCCAAGGGAAATTAAGGATAAATCGGTACATTTTCCATAAGGGGTAAACTCCGGCGGATTCAACTAATAATCAATCAAACAGGGTGTGTTCATTTAACTGTGTAAATGGTCTTAACGATTTTTAGCAGATTACACTTCTGCCTTGATTTCCAATCTGTCTTTCATTAACTTATAAATATTGTCCTGAAGGATAGGGCTCTGCTGAAGAGCAACCTGAGCGTCAGGAC
>JAGLTN010000468.1 GCA_023135255.1 Planctomycetota bacterium | reverse complement strand
TATCATCTTTGTTGCCTCTTTCTGTGTAACATTTAGAGACAGTGAATTCTTCACCCATCAGTTTTACTTTATCGCCGACATTTAGTTCAAGGCTTTGACTGAGTTCATAACCAAGCACTATCTGCCCCGTCTGTACAGGCTGAACCAGCGGGACTTTTTTGTTCTTGTGCAGGTTGGGGACTTCGCCGTGTGTGCCAACAAGGATTATTTTTCTTTTGTATTCCGGCCAGGTGATTTTCTGCTGCAATACGGGCAGTAAATGTCTGATGGAAATTATGCCGGAATTTGCGAGTTTTTCGACATATTCATAGGGCATGTATGTGCTGCCGAAATCATCTGCGTACCAGTCGCCTATGTCCTGCTCTTTTGGCAGTATTGCAAGATTAAAGCCAAGCCTTAAAGTTGCTTTTCTCATATCATCGTTGAGGATAGCCATCTGCTTTTGCGTCTGCTGTTGTTTTTCAGCCAGTATTGAGCCCGCTTTTATATCATTTATTTTCAAAAGTGAAGCAGCACAGGCAAAAGCTCCAACAGCAACGGCAGCGCATAAAGCTGTCAGCAGAAAACTTGTTTTCCGGTAGAGAACTTCCTTGATAACAAACTGCCATATTTTCATTAATGAACTAACCTTTATTTTTTCTTTTTAGTTTTCGTTACTATTGTAACTACCCCAAGCAAAACTATTGCTGCTGCAAAAATAAATGCAACATTGATAATGAGTTTTGAATCATTTTTTTTCATTTCCTCTTTGACATTATCAGATAACAGAACAAGCTCATATTCATCTTCTGAATTGGTATCTGTATTTGAATTGGTGTCTATATTTTGATAATTTGCGCTTGTGATACTGGTAAGCTCAGGCAGTTCGATCTCTTTTATCAAAGGTTCATCTATTACCGCATCGTCCCAGTTTGCGGAGACCAGCAAATCCGTACCTGGATTTTCAACTTTTAAAACACACGAGCAGGGCCCAGCTATGAATCTGCACGCCCGTTCAATATTGACAGGTGTTATCCCTTTGCCAACTAATGCGTAAAGTGCGATTGATCTTGCGAAAACGGGAAACGCTATAGGCCCATCAAAACTGGTTAAATCGACTTCTGTTTTCAAAAGAGATGCGATAAAGAATTCTTCATTTTTGTTTTTGCGATCTATTTTTATTACCGAAAATTTTATATCAACGCTGTCAACCTGCATTGAAGGGTCACCTTGCGGATCATCCTCTATGGAATTACTTGCTAATGTGATTTCTTTTTCTAATCGCCTGAGTTGCAGCTGCAATGTTTTTTCAGCAGAATCATCTTTTGCCTTATCGCCGGATTCAAGTAAAAGCCATACAGCCGCCTCTCCCATTATCAGTCTTTTGGCCATTTCCTTTCTTGCCGGGCTGTCTAAAAGTATTTCAATCGCCTCCTGGCTCAAAGGTTTTTTCCATGCGATATCACCTGTTGGAAAATAGACCGTTAGCTGAGATGGTTTATCATCCTCAACCTTAACATCGATCTTATAATTTGCAGCAGAGGGGTTGCTTTTTAGTTTCGCTATAATGTCAGCCTCTTGTGTTGTTGGATTTTCCGTGGTGTTTATTTCAACCTTGTAGATTGCACTTTGCCAGTTTTGCAATGCGTACTGAAAAACCGGTATCGTACAGCCGATTACATTCGCAGCAGCTATTGCAAAAAAACAGAAACAATATAAAACAAAATAACTTCTTTTTATAAAAGTGCCCATAAATCCTAACTCAAAAAAATCACAAAAGCTAATTATACCATTTAATTACATTATTTCCAGTCAAAGCTAATCTGAGCAGGGTTTATTATTTTAAATTATACCCTTAAGGGTAATAAATGCCCGCGAATAAATCCGTAACTTATTATTTGTGAATTATTTACCCGCGGATAAACGGCAAAATTCAATTGGGATCAGTATAGTAGTGTAAATAATTTCGGAAACGGCCTTGTAGAAGTAGGCAAAACTGTTTGAAAACGGCTAAGAAAAATGAAGATTTTTTCTGTTTTTTTAGAAAATTTTCGGCAAAACAACAAAAAATGCTGAAATGTGATGGTAAATTACCCTTTTTGTTATATTGTTTTTTATGCACACGCCAAAGCCATTGATACAACGATTATCGGACTTATGTGAGGTGGGTTGCATCAGATCGCTTTAATATGGGTTATTTGGTAAACACAGGGCTTATAATGCAATTTGCGATTGGTTATTTTTAAGATTTTTTTAAAGCATTTTTTACGTCAAACCGCATTTTGGGGCTGTTTTTTGGTATAATTAATAAAGATGCTTTAAAAAGTAAGAAAACTTACTAAAAAAGCGTCACATTTAGCCTTTTTGTGGCACTTATATTATAGAAAACATGTATGGAAAACGACGCTGAATACATTGAACTTGTAAAAAAGGCTCAGAATGGTGACAGGGTTAGTCTGGACTTGTTGGCTGAGCAGGTTTATGCGCGTTTATCGCAATATGTGGTTAGATTAACGTTAAATGAAGATTTGGCACAGGATATAGTGCAGGAGACAATTTTAGAAATGTACAAGGTATTTAAAAAATTAAAAAGGGCAGACCGGTTCTGGGGCTGGATTTACCGGATTGCCTTCAACAAGGTTCGCAGCCATTATGGTCGGCAGTGGAGACATAAGACAATCTCTCTGTCAGAACTGGGTTCCCAGATTACCAAGGATGGTGCTTCTGAGGGGTTAGCTGATATGGTTTCAGCTGAATGGAAGCAGATCGTTCTTGATTCGATGGCTCAACTGGAGCCGAGGCACCGGGCGGTTCTGACAATGCGATGTTATGATCAGATGAGTTATTCTGAGATCGCTGATTTTATGAAAAGCAGTGAAATTGGAGTCAGGGCTCTGTTTTATCGCGCCAAGAAATCTCTGGCTAAAAGACTATCCCATTATGGTCTTGGCAGAGGTGCTCTCGTATCGGCTTTACTATTTTTTGGTAAGTTTACCGCTACTACCGAGGCATCTGCTGCAGAGGTAGTGATTTCTTCTTCCATTTTGGAAGTTGGGTTGGCGGGTTCTTTGCTGGGTGTTGCTGCTTCTAAGTCAGCGATAGTTGCGATGACGGCTGGTGTAATGGTAGTGGGAAGTGCTGTTGTTGCACCATCGATCGATAACATTTTCCCAGGTAATGAATCAGGCAGTGGAGCTAACTCTTATCAGTGCACCACTGAATCCATATTACAACTTGGTCAGGGGCAAAACAGAAACCGGCAGCACTGGTATTATTATCCGCCGGGAACGAGCGGTGCTGTGTTAATGCAAACCGAATCAACCAGTGACAAAGGGGCGAGTTATTATCAGTGGTTCCAAAATGAGCAGGCCAATTTTTACAAAAGCAACGGCAGGCTGCATGTTAATAACTATCGTATGTGGAACGCTGATCTTTCAGTTCAAATGCTTCCTACCGACTCAAGGCGTTTAACCCGTTTTATCAACCATATTCAGGAAAATAATAAAAAACTGGATTATGTTCCCTATAAGGAGGATGGTCTCATGATAATCGTAAAACACGAAACAGATGGTAATTATCAGCAAGCCGTTTCCAGAAAAGATGTCTCGAATGAGGAATTTTTCAGATGTAATCTGCCGTCAGGAATCAGAAGAATAGACAATCGTGATGCTATGCATAAAAGAGGCTGGACCTTTTTTACGGTTGAAGGCGAAATCGATGGTCAATTGGTTAAAGGCAAAGGTAGAATAGCATTTGTATATGACGTCTGTAAGAGAAATTATCCATGGATGAAACTATACGTTGGTTCTAAGCGGATTCCCGAATCTGAAAGTTTTGCTGGTTTGTCCAGACCCTGGATGGGACTGCATACTATCGATACAGTAAGAAGAGATGCTGCTAAGGAACAGATATGGTTTGATACAAAATTGCTGCCGGGCGGGGCGCATGCAGTGGTAACGTTGGACCATCCGCAGGGTAAAATTGAATATACGATCGATATGGAAGCAGACCTTGTAGAAAAAATAACCTTTTTGACATCAGATATTGAAAAGCAAGGCCAGCTTAGATTTACCTATCTTCAGGATATTGAAGATGCGGAGGATTTTGCTCCTCCGGCAAAAAGTTTGAAGTGGCTTAATTATAACCAGCAATCCATGTTATGGCTTGTGGAGTTTTTAAAATAAATTTTAAGGAAAACAAAGTTTTTTTCTGAAAAACGGGAAGATGAAAAGAAGATGCTGTTTTAACTATTTTGTGTTATCTGCGTTTTGCGTGATTTTTGCATGCGCTCTTTGCGCAGGTGATATAATATATGTCGATGATAATGCCCCGAACGACCCAGATCCTAATGACCCCAGCGGCAGTGACCCCAATGAATGTGGAAGTTTTGCTCATCCTTTCGATACGATCCAGGAAGCAATTGATGCGGTCGAAGAGGGCAATACTATTGAAGTTTTACCGGGCTCATATCCTGATGCTGATCCGAATAGTTACAATCAGATTAATTTCGCCGGTAAGAATTGTGTTTTGAGAAGTACCGATCCTAATGATTGGGATGTGGTAAATAAAACAATTATTAATGGGGTAATTTTATTTGACGGCTCAGAAGATCCCAATTGCATGCTCTTTGGCTTTAGGGTTTATAACATAAATATTGGTGCTGTTTATGGTCGAAATACTCAAGCTACGATAAGTAATTGCAACATTAGCGGCAATGCCACATGCCGATCAACTGTGTTGGAGAATTGTGATGGTCTTATAAACAATTGTTTGATTACCGATAATATTACCTCTGGTTCTTGCACCCTTGATTATGTTATTTATGGCTGTGAAGGTACAATTAGAAATTGCACTATTGCTAATAATATTACTGGTGCAAAGGTGGGCTCAGCTAAAATAGAAAATACTATTATTTATAATAACCAAGGTATACAGCTTCAAGTTATTAAGGATTGCGTTGCTGAGATTTCTTATTGTAATATACAGGGCGATTTAGAAAATATTGTTGGAGATGTAATCTGGGGTTCTGGCAATCTCGATGTTGATCCATGTTTTGCGAGCCTGGGGCAATGGGATATAGAGAATGCTCAGCTTTATGAAGGTGATTATCACTTGAAAAGCTATGGTTGGCGCATAGATGAAGAAAACCCATCAACCTGGGTTTTTGATTCGGTTACGAGCAGGTGTATTGATGCTGGTAATCCGGGTTATCGCCTTAAAAATGAACTTATGGCAGCTCCTAATGACCCTGAAAATGACCACGCTATAAATATACGAATAAATATGGGTGCTTATGGCGGTACTCATCAGGCGAGTTTGGCTCCTTATGACTGGTCATTGCTGGCGGATTTGAATAATGATGGTGTTGTAGATTTTGAGGATATTTCATTGATGGCTGAAGATTGGCTTATTGGTAAGCAAAAAGACCCCGGTGATCTTGACCGAAATGGGGTTGTAAATATGAAAGATTACGCCCTTTTAGGCTGGATTTGGCAAAAATCTACAGATTGGGCACAATAAAGTACAGAGCTGGAAATTGTCTGTCAGAGATTAAAGTTGATTTATTTGAAAATTTTGAGGCAGACGTTATTTTTTTAATAAAATTGTTTGGATTAATATTATTAAAGCAGTATAATAGCGAAAGATAGAGATATGTAAACTTGAGACTTTGAAATGCGGCTACATACGAAGGAAAAATCCGCTTTTGCTCAAAGCTGTAATTTATCGGGGGGCAATGGCAGCCAAGGGGACTCCCCACTTGCATTCACCTTAGTTGAAGTTATCGTTGTTATTTCTATTATTACTTTATTGATGTCAATTTCACTGCCTGTATTTACCAGGGTAAGGCAAAGTGCCCGCTGGGTAATTACTATGAATAACCAGCGTGAAATTGTTGCCGCTGTTAATGAGTTTGCATGTAACAATGATGACAGCTATCCTGATTCAGTAGCAAATATCACTGGTGAATTTGTCAAAGATGTATGGAACTGGCTGGCACCTACTGTAATGACAACGTGTTTCCAACGTGCCGGCCAAAAGTATAGGTCTATGAGCAGTTATCTTTCTCGTTATATTGATAATCCGGATATCTTATTCTGTCCCAACGCGCCAACTAAAAACGAACGTCTTCAGCAAGCCTGGGAAGCTGGGGAAAACTGGGGCAATCCTGATACTACTCATGATGTCGACCAATTTTTGGGTGTGTATTGCTTTTACTGGAATTATTTAGGTGAGCTAGATGGAGGTGGGCCTCGTTTTAGAGGTCCTCGTGGCTCTTATGATAGTGGTAAGGAAAGTTCGGTTCTGGTTAGTTGTTATATGGGCTACAATCCGTATCGAAGTCCGGATAGTTTTGAAAGTTGTGAAAAATTTGATGATAGTAAAATTTCCTATTTTGAGGGTAGTGAAATTTCTTACAGCAGAGAGGATTCGTCAGATTGCTGGCGATTAAACACCTCTCATGGTGCCGAAGACGTTAGTTTGATAAAGATTAAGTTGCATGCTGGTTTTACAGATGGGCACGTGGAAGCTTATTCACCCTCTGAAACGGTTAAAATGGATGTTATTGATTATACTAGTACAGACGCGGGACGCCCTGGGTCTTTCTACATACCTGAAAAATCTTTGCCGCGAAGAACCTACAGGTAAACATTGAAGCGATGCTTTCGGTATAGGTTGGCGAATCTCCTCTTTTAGACTTTCACTTAAAATCTTTTTGAATTTTCTGATGAAATAAATAGCGTTTACAACATCCGGGTCTTCTATTATACCAATCCCAATTAAATTTTTCGCTTTATCCGCAGGTAAATAACTCAAAGATAAGAAGTT
>JAGLTN010000467.1 GCA_023135255.1 Planctomycetota bacterium | reverse complement strand
GAACCTGCGATTGAATACCATTTTCGCCATCAACCGCCAATATTCTTCCACTGCTAAGCTTACCGCCCCCAAATTTTTTCTCTACAATGCCGACCTTGCTGCCATCGATACTAACCAGCGAACTGCCTATCGCTATTGCTATTACCGCAATAACGATAGCAATCCCTATCAGGATCGAAATGCCTTTACCAAAATTTTGTCTGACCTGATATACATTTTCCATAAAAAAGCCTCCTTAATAAAATAAACATCTCTTAAAAATTGTTGTTATTGGAATGGTAACTTACAAAAGCCTGTTATGAAAGCTTTTTATTTATTTAAATATGCATTATTAATAGCTGCTGAACTTTCTCATCCAGTCAGGCCATTTATCATATGTAGCCCCGCCAGCATTGGTCCAGGGGCCATTCGTATCAAATTTACGATGCCATTTCAGCTTCCATAATTCTTTTAGCTCGACTTTTCTCGCAGATGAATCCATAAATAAATGATTAACAAATCTATCATGTCGATTTATGCAAAAATGACGCATCTCAGCACTATAACCATCATAATCATCTTCATTCACAGGCGGATTACCCTGCGTGCATTCCTCGGCATAAGGGCCTCCCCCACGCCACATGCAATCACCAAACACCGGAATCCTGCTGGCATTACGTATATTATTAGTCCTCCAGTTCCACGCTACCGGACGACTTTGTACTGTTACCACTTTTGCTCCGTCTTCATCTTTATCTGGAAAATTGTAAAGCCAGCAATTGGCCCCATAACTGCAATCCTCACCTTCAGCCTCCCCCACCTCAGCAGGCATTAAATAAGTTTTATATTTGTCTTTTGCATATTTTTCGTCATCTGGATGTCCTTCTCTTTTGGTAGCCATCGGACATCGCATAATTTCCTCTTTCGTATTGTATAAAGACCTTAAAGGAAGTATCCATGTACCTCGTATCCAGCCTTCCTCTAAAGTGCCACTTGGAAAATAAGAATCGTTATCCTGGGTGTACATTTGCCAGATAAGCCCCCACTGATGTAAATTTACCAGGCATTTAACAGCCCGGCTTTGCCTTCTGACTTTAGATAACGTAGGCATTAATATCGCCATCAACAACGATATTATAGATATGACCACAAGCAACTCAACCAAAGTAAAAGCCCTTGATTTGATCTTGCTAATATATTTTAATGTAATAATCATAAAGTACCCAAAACCCCAAAATACTAACAAACACAAATATACAATCAGTATATCACATTTTCTGATTAAACACAATTGCCCTTTAACAAAAAGGTTTAGCCCTGCGCAGCCTTAGACAGCTCAAATTTTTTTATTCCGCAGAATCGTAGCGTTGATGTTTAGTTTGAGTTGGCGTTGCCATCGTGACAGGAAGATCAACTTTTATCCTGTTTGCGGAACGAATAACCCTGCCGAGTTTTTCACCCGTCAGCTTCACGGCATTTGTCGTAAATTCAGGAACCGTAAAACCATCCCTGCATGTGTCAAAATATTTCGGATCTTTCACAGGCAGCAAAAAAGGCTTTGACACATTGCCCTGACCATCAAGATAAGATATATATGTTCGAGTAAATGTTCCGTTGCGTCTCTTACTGCTGAAAACTATCCAGCTGTTATTGCTTGAAAAGCTATGCCACGATTCACTTTGCTTACTATTGATCTTTAGCTGTCGAGGTTTAATATTTTCAGCGCTAAGATCAGCGATCCACAAATCACTCGATGGACTATGTGATGGGAAGCAGCCGTAATCGGTCATGCAGAAAAGAAGCCATCTACCATCAGGGCTGATACGAGGCAGAAGATTGCTCTTGCCCGTCAATGATGCAGCAATTACGGTTTCAACGTGGCCCCACTTGTCACTGTCAATATCATAAGAAACGCGAACAATATCGTATTTCATTTCTTTATAACGAGGAGGAGGCAATTGTTTTTCGTCGTGCCAGAGCATTGGCGCAGAACAGAAGTAAAGATATTTGCCATCAGGTGAAAAACACGGATAAGTTTCCTGCCTGTCTTTGCTGGAAATAACATCAGCGGTTTTGACCTTTCTTTCACGCCGAACATAGTAGGCGAGCATAGAATCAAGGTCGAAAACTTCACGGAACTCTTTGCCCGCGGTGTTCACAAACTGCACAACTTTATTAACAGAATAAACGACAAGTTTTTTTGATGGATGCCAACTGTTATAACCTATTTTCAAATCAACATTTTGCACCTCGTCACCATCTATAAACAAAGTACTGTCGCCAATATTTCTGCTTCTGATTCCTATTGACATAACTCGGCTATCACCTCCGGCGAAGTTATGGCAATTGAGACAGCCGCCATAATAATAAGCATTAGTCAGTATCAATTTTTCGCTATAATTTGTAAGATTTCGCTGATAGATACCAATTGACGTATCAATATATATTCTTACCGGAGGCATTCGCCTGTAGGTCAGATAGTTATCTATAGGCTTGTCTGCTATCTTATTTGTTATCGATTTATATTTATGCCATCGGCCATTACTTAACGTGAACACCTCAAAATTAATCTTTTTGCCTTTATTAGCTGCCAGTAAAGATTTCCATTTTTTTATCGGGATTACGACATCGCCATTTTTGCAATAGACATTAAAGCTGTCACTTGATATAGAAACCTTAACAAAATAGTTATCTGCCTTTTCTTTTATGGTAAAATTTAGCGGAGCAATATTAAAAGGCACAACTGTATTATAGTAATCCGGGCTTATCTTCGGCATTCGATCAAGCAAAGTGGGATTTGTCGGCTCAGCCTTACCCATAAAGGATAAAGCCCCGCTTAAAGCCGTAAAAGCAATAACGACCATCGCAAATATAATTATCATTTTTTTCTTGATCATTTAGCGCCTGAAAATCCATACATGCAATAAAAGTAATATGTCTTGCCAAAATCTTTCGCCAGCTCCCACACCGCCGGCTCTCTCTTATTATACTTACTGAAAATAGTCATATAATTCTGATAAAATATAAACTGCTCCTGTGAGATGGGATATTTTTTTATTTTCTTGTCTCTGTCTGCCCTATTGGAATAATAAGTTACTATTGCCTGCTGCCAAAGAGGAGGCAACACTTTATAGTTAAAATTCCCAATGTACTCATCAAAAGTATCTACAAATTTCTGAAGATTATTCATAAGCATATAAAAACTCAGCAGATACTCAAAAGCCATCCTGTTGCCAGACCTCTTCTTCAACAGCTCAATTATCATTTCCTCGCTCAAAGCAGGATTGCGCTCAAGAAAGAAAGACGCATAAGCCTTACTTGCTGAATCATCCAGCATCATACCTCGCAGATATCTTATATCTCCCAAATTGCTCAACGTCGGATCCGTCTCGATCTTCTTTAAATAATGACTCGCCCATTCGTTATAAAAAAATAACTTTTTCAATCGCTTAAGATAAATAACTGCATTGGGCAGATTATCTTTGGCCATATATATCAGCACGAGCCTCTGATAAATCGCAGGTCTCTCGCCCACAACTTCCAAAGCCTCCAGCAACTGATGCTCTGCCATATTCAAAAGCCCCATATCCATATAAATATCCGCACGCCTTGAATAAGCAAACCTTGCCTTCATAGACAAAAACAAAGTGCGAGGGTTTTGCGGATATAAGAACAGGTCATAGCCCATCCGGTTAAGATTACAAAGAGCAAGATTCGCGGAAGTTATAACATAATTATTAGCATTGTAGCCAAGAAAGTTACGACCTGGGGACCCGACATATTCATTTACATAATCTATCAGCTGCTCCCACTTTTTTTCAGCTGCATAATAATCAGTTCTGAAAACAGCCTGCATTATTTTATCATGATAACCAAGGCAAAGCCCCGCGGTTGTGCAAATCACAATAAGATTGCCCACAACAAAACCAGCAACTTTTAATCTCATACTGCCCGCAAAGCCAGTCGCTGTTTTTCTAAAAGCGCCTCTTAAAAAACCTGTAAATATTAACGCAACTGGTAAGACAAATAAAATATACAGGGGAATCAATGTTAAAGGCCGGGGTTCAAACACTTGTATATTGGGCGTAAAACCCAACAGACCAGAATAAGCAATTAAAATGTTCTGATTCAAAATTACGCAACTTAGAACATAAGGCAGCAGCAATCCTGTTAATAATAAAACCGCACTATCTCGCCAGGATTTCCTTATAAGCAATTCATAAATGCCGGCAACCAGAGCAAAAATTATCCCCCCGCCCTGGCAAAGCCAATAAGCAGCAATACAGAAAAATACAACTAATAAAACTTTTCTCACACCGACGACATCTGAAAATCTCAAATAAATACATATTAAAAGCAGTGTCAGCACTATCGCCAATTGCTCGTTAAAGAAAAACGTGTATCGCAGGTAAAGACAAAGCAAAACCACCGGAGCGGTAAACCTTAGAAAATTGAACCCCGAGTTAGTTTTC
This sequence comes from Planctomycetota bacterium, assembly GCA_023135255.1. Lineage (GTDB taxonomy): Bacteria > Planctomycetota > Phycisphaerae > Sedimentisphaerales > Anaerobacaceae > JAGLTN01. Next base: position 1,598 of record JAGLTN010000467.1, on the reverse strand, counting down.
CTAATAACATACAACAACTGCCTGCACATCACAAAACCAAGCAATGCTATTATCAACGAACCCAACCAGTTCAAATAGAAAAATTGTGCGAGAAAAGAAGAAGCAAACCTGACCAATCCTCCCGGCGAAAACGCAAATTTATTAAATGTCTCCATCCCCTGAAAAAACGCGGGCCCAGATGTTATCGCCCCGCCGCCATGATAAATAACACGCATATTAATTACATAGAAAAGATAAAGGAATAGGAACAAAGCGAATAGTAAATCCGCTATTATCAGCCGGAATCCGTCTGTTTTAACGTTTTTTTTCATTGAAACCCATCCTGAATCTTTTTACTAATACCAACAAAGATTATATCAAAACCTGTCAGTTATAGAAACACTTTATGCGATTTATTTGCAATACAAAAACAATTGTGGTATAATCAACGATTTGCAGAGGGTTAAATTGATGAAAAAGAAAATAGCAGTAATACTAATTCTGATTAGCTTGTTTTCGGCCATATCACTTGCAAATGCTCTTGACGATTACGTTTACAATGATGACGGCAACTACAGCTACAGCCTGCATTCGACAAAGAACCAGTACATCTATATGTACTATGTTCTAAACATGACATCCCAGAAATGGTTAACAACTGCCGAAGTAAACAAAACTTTATGGCAGCACTGGGTGCACGTTATCATCCCTTCATCTGTCACTACAGATAAAGCGTTGCTTTTTATCTCAGGCGGAAGCAATTCTTTGACCCCTGAAAGTGATGTGGAAACTTTGCTTGCATATGTAGCAACCCAGACTAACTCTGTTGTCGCGTATCTTGAGACTGTGCCGAATCAGCCCTTGACTTTTACCGATGAAAGCGAGAGCAGGGTTGAAGATGAAATAATCGCTTATTCATGGGATAAATTCTTAACGACACTCGACCCGAACTGGATCGCTCAGCTTCCGATGACCAAAGCAGCGGTAAAAGCAATGGATACCATCGAAAATTTCTGTACAACAAAAGGCAAAACCATAAATGACTTTGTAGTGGCTGGCGCATCTAAAAGAGGCTGGGCAACCTGGCTCACTGCCGCTGTTGACACAAGAGTCGTTGCCTGCCTGCCGATAGTGATCGATATGCTTAATATGGAGTTATCTTTCAGACACCATTTTGCGGCCTATGGATTCTGGGCACCAGCAATACATGACTATGAAGATATGAATATTTTCGACAGACTCGACACAGAAGAAATGCAGCAACTGGAACAAATCATTGATCCTTATGCATATAAAGATCGCCTTACAATGCCCAAGCTGATGCTATACTCCTCCGGCGACGATTTCTTTTTGCCGGACTCATCGCAATTCTATTTTGATGACCTGCCCGGACAAAAATACCTTCGATATGTACCGAACACAAATCATGGCATGGGCGATCTGGATGGCTACAGCGAAGCTTTTGCAAACCTGTTTACTTTTTACCAGGCAATATTAGCCGGCTCTGCGCTGCCTCAGTTCAGCTTCACTGCCGACAGCAACGCAATCACGGTACAGACCATAACCATACCGTCAGCAGTAAAATTGTGGCAAGCATACAACGCTACAGACAGAGACTT
>JAGLTN010000466.1 GCA_023135255.1 Planctomycetota bacterium | reverse complement strand
AAGATTTCCTGGCAGCAGAGGCATATGATCCCTGTTGAAATTAATTCTCTTGAAAAGGGTTTTTCAACTGAAGTTGCCGGTTTGCGTAATCCTATAAAGGGCCAACCCATACCTTTTGAGGATATAGACCTGGTAGTGACTCCGGGGTTAGGATTTGACAAAAGGGGTAATCGTCTTGGTAGAGGCGGGGCTTATTACGATAAATTTTTTGCAAATAAAAAGCTTATTGCATGTAAATGTGGTTTTGCTTTTTCAGAACAAGTGGTAGAATCAGTTCCGGTTCAACAGCACGATGTGCCTGTGGACATTCTGGTTACAGACGAAGAAATAATAGATCTTAGAAACCTACAAGGAGAGTAGTTATGGCTCGATATCCAGCTGGTGCAGGAAACAATAAAAGTAGTCAAAGATGGATTTATATTTTTCTCGGTGTGCTTGTGGTTATCGCAATTACCGCGTTTTTCTACAACCCATTCGGCTCGGATAAGCCTAAGATACTTGATGAGCAAGAGCCGGTTATATTACAGGACCAGCTTTTGCCGGATGGGACTGAATTAGCTGATAGTATGCTAACTGAAACAGATGCCAATGAAGCTGTGCCTGCCATAGATCCGATCGCTGAGGCAAGTGCTAAGATTGATGAGCTTATTCAAAAGGCTGTGGATTGCATACAGGCCCAGCCTCCGAAGGTAATAGAAGCCCGCGACAGGTTAAATGAAGTTTTGCATATGGATATAACGCAGCAGCAGGGGCAATTAATCAGAGATGAGCTTTCAAAAATTGCGGATATTTGGCTTTTCAGCAAAAAAATATTCCCATCTGATACGCTCTGCGGAGTATATAAAGTTCAATCCGGAGATGTGTTACAGAACATCGCAAGCAAATACAAGGTTCCTTATGAAATTATAATGACAGTTAACGGCATAACTAATCCGAGAGCTCTTCGCATTGGTCAGTCACTAAAAGTTATAAATGGGCCATTCCACACTAAAGTTTACCGTTCATTGTTCAGGATGGATATTTACCTGCAAAATACCTTTGTGAAAAGTTTCCCAATTGGTCTTGGCAAATCTGGTTATGAGACCCCAACAGGGATGTGGGTTGCCAAACCAAACGGTAAGCTGGTTGAACCTACCTGGACAGACCCTGATACAGGCAGAAGATACGAAGCAGAAGATCCGGATTACCCTCTGGGGTCAAGATGGGTTTCGCTGGAAGGTGTATCCGGAGAAGCTTTGGGCAGAACCGGTTTTGCGATTCATGGCACCAAGGTTCCGGATGAGATAGGCCAAGCCACTTCAAGGGGCTGTATTCGCTTACATAACGGCAATGCGATACTTGTCTATAATATGATGGTTCCTGGGTTATCTCAGGTTGAGGTCATCGAATAAGTTTAAGCTATCGACTCAATATAAATAATGTCGACACAAACCAGAAAAAAAAGTAAGACCAGATTCTACGCATTTACTGCTTCTGTGTTTTTGCACATAATTGTTCTGACTTGTTTTGCTGTTATGAAATTTTCGCAGGTCAGACCACCAAGTTATCCTAACCAGGCTCACCACGCCACGCTTGGACAAGTCAGAGCTCTTACTCAATCGCGGGTTGTTAGACCTAAGCCGAAAGTGAAAAGAAAATCTTCAACACCGAAATTTATAAACGACAAGACTGCTGATATTGATATCGGTCAAATTTTCAATTCTGCTGATGCCGCTGCTCAGTCAGATATTTTCGAAGAAGCAGAGGATTTGTCGAATATTGCTGATGAGGTTGAACAGCTTGAATTTGGCCAAGTCGAATTTTTCGGCTCCAGATCATACGAACGAAGTATCTGTTATGTTGTTGATTGTTCCGGATCAATGAAAGGTTTATTTGGGCTTCTATGCCGAAACCTTAAGCAGTCGATATCGAATTTACAAGCTGACCAGTATTTTTATGTAATATTTTTTGGTGACGGTCTGGTGTTTGAGTTTGCGTCTGGTCAAATGATTCGCGCCAGCAGTTCGGCAAAGTCCAAGGCCTTTAAATTTATTGATTCGATCAAATCCAAAGGGAAAACCAATGCTTTGAATGCTATAAAAAGAGCAGTGAAAGTACGTGACCATTGCCAAAAGGGCCCGGGTGTGATATATTTTCTTACTGATGGTTTTGAGCTTGCCGAAGAAAACTCAAATATGTTTATCAGTGAGACGATCAGGCTGCTTAGACAGTTCGCTGCTGAGACCAAGGTTAATACTATTGGTTTCTGGGTGCAGAGTGATGATGAGAAAATACTTAAAGCTATTGCCGACAGGACCGGAGGCGAAAGCGTTTTTATAAATGAAAGTGCAGGAAAATGACAGCTTATGCTCTTAAGGGCAATAAATGTTCGCGAATAAATCCGTAACTT
>JAGLTN010000465.1 GCA_023135255.1 Planctomycetota bacterium | reverse complement strand
TAAATCGATCACCAGGTGCATCCCAGATAGAGTCCAACTCATCATAAACGGCATCAAATTCAGCTATTGCGGATGTTCCTAAAAAATCACGGATTTCATTTATTATGCTCTGAGTTTCTTCAGGAATTATGTATGCATCATGTTGGTTCTTCGCAGGGGCAATGTCATTTGGATAGCTTATGTCAAGCTCATAAAAATAATCTCCCAATACTTCTGCGCCAAATTCACGTGCCAACTCAATAACACTATCTATTGGCTCACCATCATCTTTGGCTCCCCACATTGTTATTCGCGTCAGAACATGCAGGAATATCAACTCCCGGTTCGTATTGCAATCTGCGCATGAAGAATCATTTAACCCGTTATCAAACGTCTCGTAAGCCAAACGCAAACCAGACAACGTTCCATCAAACATTGATGCTCGTCCGGGAATGATGTAGTCATTAGGCTCACTGGACCATGATATGGATGTACAAAGAAAACACATTAACGATAAAACAGTTATTGTAGTTTTGCGAAACATTTTTTCATCTCCTTTTGTTTTGATTTTGCATGCTTGACTTCAACCAAATTCAATTGCGTATCAACACAAATATATTTACCTGAAATCGTTTCTCCACCACGATTCAGAACATAAACTCCATCAATCTTAAATAATTCCTTTTTAACATTCCACTTTGCATAGTTGCATTCGAGGGTACTACCGTCAGATGCAGTAATTATCACGTGTCCACGTAAAATCACATCCGGTTGTTTGTATGAGGAAATCATCCTTTTTCCTTGTACGCCAAAGGACAACTCCCCATCATAGAAAACTTGATAACCAAAATCACTGACACGGAATTCACCAATGTCACTCAATTCGATTCCGGGAGGTGTTAATTTCCACCCATTACACAAGCTGCCAGAAGATTCTTCTGAACTATTGAATTGACAGCCTCTCGACAAGTTTCTTATTTTTTCAAGCAATTCATCAAAGAGGTCACTGATAGAATATCCACCTTGACTATCACCAAGAGTAGTCATGCTGGACATGCTATGCGACTCTTTTGAACTAAATTGCGTTGAGCAAGTATCTTTTCGGTTATTGTTGGCAACCAGCTTTTCGGCTTCGCTTACATTTGCAGGAGCATTTTTTTTATCAGAGGAATACTGAAACAGTTTTAATTGCAAACCATTAACTTTCGCGATTTTATAAATACCGGTTTTAAAAATTCCTAATTGGCCTTTTGCGGTATTTAGTTCATCAAATTTGACTGAATATAAAGGTCTGCCATTTTTTGCCGGGTCACGGCGAAAATAACTCATAGCTCCCATATGGCCTTTTGCGGGAGTATCGTTTAAAAAATTATTTGCGTAGTGAGAGCTTTGTGCAGGAAACCTATTATCATTCAGGCTGAAAAAAACTGCTAAAACCAAACCACAAAACCACCATGCTATCACCAGTAGCCATTTACTTTTATTTTTCGACCTGAAAATATTATCTAACATTTTCCATTTAAACTCTTTAAAACACGATTTTCCCACACAAGTCGGAAATTCTATCATAACGGTCTTGAATTGTCAAGAATTTTCTCTTTCAAGGCTACTTTGGGCGTAACAGGATATGTGAGGATTTTTTTCGGCTGACCCGCAATTGGGGGCTGAAAATCGTAAGGGTGTTTGATGCAGCAGTAGTAATTATCCCCAATAATTTCAGGCACTCAAAATGGCGTTTACGGCATTATTATCTTGACTTCTAAGCTGATTTCTGATAAAATTGATGAAATTGTCCTAATCTTAATTCTGGTTTTTTAAGGAGATGTTACGATGAAAAGGGATTCAAGTACCAAAGTGGTTGGAATGTTGTCTTTGCAGGCTGTCATATTTCTCGTTTTTGTATTATGCAGTATTGGTATTTCAAGTGAAGACCCTAATCTTGCAGGGTGGTGGAAGTTCGATGAGGGGGCGGGTGACATCGCTTATGATTCCAGCGGAAACGGTAATCATTTTACATTACTTATCAATAACGGTTATAAAACAGACCCTTACTATGTTAAGGAAGATAACTTCGTGCCTGGTGTTTCAGGTTTCTGTCTGCAGCTTGATGGGAAATGGCAAACTGCTTATGTGCCTCATGATGATGTGCTCAAACCTGTTAAAGAAATGACTATCAGTGTGTGGCTCAGGGCTGATACTCTTGAGAAGGCAGGCTTTATCTATTACAAAGGAGACGGCGGCAGTTACGGTGCGGCGATTAATTCGGTTTCTATTGAAGGGACGCCGGGCAATTTTGAATTCATGTTTGTGCTTAATGCCGGCGGGACAAGACGCAGGGTGGGTGCACCAATAACAGCAGCTGGGTTTGCGGATGACCAGTGGCATTTGTACACCTGTACATATGACGGTAATGATATGAAAATATACAAGGATGGAGTGGTTATTGTGCAGCTGAACTGTCCTGGTGAAATAGGAGTTTGCGGCAGGAATAATGTTTATCTTGGTTCGTTAACCAATTACTGTGCTACAGATAACCCGGGAGTTGTACATTATGATGGTTTGATGGACGATCTGAGGGTTTATGACAAGGCATTAACTCAGCAGGAAATAGAAGAGCTTATGGGGCTTTCCGAGGGAGCTACAGATCCCAGCCCGAATCATGGTGAAAAATCTGTATACCCTGATGCAATTTTGAGCTGGACAGGCAGCGGAGAAGCGGAAAGTTTTGATGTTTATCTCGGCACTGAATTAGAGGCTGTTACCGATGCTAATACAACAAGTGATGAATTTATGATCAATCAGGCTGGGGACAGCAACAGTTTTGACCCTAATGGACTTGAATCCGGAGTGCTTTATTACTGGCGAGTTGATGAAGTTAATGGTTTTAATATTACGAAGGGACATATCTGGAATTTTGAGACCGTAGGGTTAGTGGATGAAAACCTGATCGGATGGTGGACGTTCGATGAGGAAGGCGGTAATGTGGCTTTTGATTCCAGCGGAAATGGTAATCACGCAATTATCGCGGGCAATCCTTTGAGAGAAGAAGGGGTGATAGGTAATGCGGTTGTCTTTTTCGGCATCGAGGAATATGCGGCTGTTCCAAATGAGGCAGATTATGATGTATCAGGCAACATTACTTTATCCGCGTGGATTAAGGTGACTGAGTATGACACATCATCAATGTATATCATTTCCAAATCGGATTCGTATAATATTTTTAAGGATATGGATTCCGATGTTATTACATTTTTCTGCAATGGCACGGGCAGGCCTGTAACGGGCACTGTTAATATAGTTGACGGCCAATGGCATCATGTTGCGGGTGTTTATGATGGGGTCAATAAGTATATTTATATTGACGGTCAGCTTGATAGCACCAGAGCTTCTGTCGGAGCTATCGTAACTAATGACAATGATGTTCGTATTGGTTCCGATGCTGTCTGGCCTGATTATGAGTTTAATGGATCAATTGATGATGTCAGGATATACGACAAGTCGTTGGCAGCTGGTGACATAATGGCATTGGCTGGAGAGCGTTTTTCAAAAGCGTATGAGCCTAATCCTGAGGATGGTCAAAATTATGTTGCGACAGATAAGGTTCTAAGCTTCGAGGCGGGCAATTATGCGACGAGTCATGATATTTACCTGGGTACTGATTGTCAGGCTGTCGAAGATGCAAATACTTCGAGTGATGAATTTAAAGGCAATTATCCATCCGCCAGCTATCCAGCAACCCTTGAATTAGATACGATATATTATTGGCGTGTTGATGAAATTAACGATACAGACATCTGGACTGGTGACGTTTGGAGTTTCACAACGCTGGATGAGGTTATGGACCCGAACCTTGTAGGTTACTGGAAGTTAGAAAAGGGATATGGTTATAAGGCTTATGATGCCAGTGGTAATGAAAATCACGGCAATGTGGGTATACATTCGGTATGGGCCAACAACAATCTTTACGATTCACTTTATGTCGGCAGCGATGCTAACGGCGGTGTTGAAATAGAAAATGAATATCCATTTGATATCACCGACGAAATTACTATAGCAATATGGATATGGAACGATGGCTGGGCAAGGTGGGACGGCAGTGAGGTCGTAATCGGCAAAGCTGACACTTATAAACTTTACCGCGATGGAGGCTGGCTTGATGCTGATTCCGTCCGGTTTAAAATAGAAGGGGTTGGTCAGGTCAACACAGCAACTGATAGCGCGGTGGCAGATACAAAATGGCATCATATCGCAGCGACTTACGATGGTTCGACGATGAGTATTTATGTTGACGGGGAATTAGATAATACAGCAACGGCATCCGGGGCTATACCAACGAACAGCCAGCGTCTCTGGCTTGGTAATGACCCGGAAAGTCATAAGGACTGCGAAAGAGCTTATCTCAGGGATGCACGGGTTTATAATCGTGCTTTAAGTGCCGTTGAGATCGCAGCTATAGCTTTGCCGTCAACAGCGAGCAGGCCTGAACCGGCAGATAAAGTAGACAGCGTTTCGGATGCGAATGTCACGTTGAGCTGGCAAGCGGGTAAAAACGCAGAAGGGCATAATTTGTATTGCGACAGTGATTATTACAGCGTTAATAACGGCGGAGTTGATTCTAATTCGTTTGTTGTTAATTTGTCGGATGACAGTAACAGTTATTTTGTTGGTGCTTTGGAAAAAGGCAGATATTACTACTGGCGAGTTGACGAAATCAATAGTGAGAATATCTGGAAGGGCGACATCTGGAGTTTTTATGTGCCTTTGTGTGCCGGCGGAGACCTGATGGAAGATGTTGACAGGGATTGCGTTGTTAATCTTTCCGATTTTGCTGTTGTAGCGGATGGCTGGACAGAGGCTGACGTTAATACCACGAGTATGGAAGTTTCGTTCGAATGTACCAGTCTGGCGACTGATGCGGATATAAGGCTATCACTCAATGGAATATCTGTTGGGCTAAGTGTTGATGATGACGGGTTTGCAGTTTTTGAAACGGGTAGTGACGTTCAATGGCTGAGCGTTTCAGGTGAGCCTGCAATTGCTTATAAGATGGCGACTGTATTGCTGCCTGCGGATGTTGATATGTCGACGGTAAATGCTGAATTTGCAGAGGTTGTTTATAAGCGTGCTGATGGCAGCTGGCAGGTTAAACCGACTGGCCCTATGGTGACGTGGATAGATGGCCAGGAGATTGAAAAGTGGCCTGAGGGTAAAACGATCGTTG